>JAGVII010000016.1 GCA_020056155.1 Afipia sp. | reverse complement strand
GCTGATTGCGTTGCCCGCCAATCCTATCCTCAGTATTAAAAACAACGGTGTTAGATGCCGTAATAGGCCGGCCTTCGCGAGCCTAGCCAGCATGGGTGGCTGTCCCTCAGAATGATGGTGTTGGAACGGAGTCCGAGCGATCGGCTCCAAGCATCAAGAGAGGAACAGCCATGGAGCATTATGTGGGAATCGATGTCTCACTGAAAGAGAGCAGCGTGTGCGTTGTGGATACGAGCGGAACGATCGTCCGCGAGGTCAAGATCGCCAGCGAGCCAGAGGCGCTTGTCCGCTATTTTGACGAGCTGGGATTGGCTGTCAGCCGCATTGGGCTCGAAGCCGGGCCGTTATCGCAATGGCTGCATGCGGGGCTTGTCGCCGTCGGACGCGATGCCGTGTTGCTGGAGACGCGGCACGTGAAGGCGGCGCTGTCGGCCATGACGGTGAAGACCGACCGGAAAGATGCGCGCGGGATCGCCCAGTTGCTGCGGATGGGGTGGTACCGCCCGGTTCACGCGAAATCGGTGCCTTGCAAGGATACCCGGGCTATTCTTATTGGACGCAAGCTTTTGCAGGGCAAGCTTCTCGACGTCGAACTCAGCATCCGCGGCATTCTGCGTGGCTACGGGCTGAAGGTCGGCGAAGTGAGCCGTGGAAGGTTTGAGGCCCGTATCCGGGAATTGATAGTGATCTGCCCCCTTTGAAGTGGTCCTCCCTGAAGTATGGTTTTGCGGTGGAGGATAGGATCGATGGCAAGGAAGAGGCATACAGCTGAAGAGATCGTTGCGAAGCTTCGACAGGTTGATGTGCTGATGGCACAGGGTCGGCAGGTGGCAGACGCAGTCCGAGCGATAGGCGTGACGGAAGTCACCTATTATCGATGGCGCAATGAGTATGGCGGCCTGAAGGGCGATCAGGTGAAGCGGCTGAAGGAACTGGAGACCGAGAACAATCGTCTCCGGCGAGCGGTGTCGGATCTGACGCTGGACAAGCTGATCCTGGCTGAGGCCGCAAAGGGAAACTTCTAAGCCCCTCCCGACGCCGAGCGTGCGTCGATCATGTAACAGCTGAGCTTGACATCTCCGAGAGACGGGCGTGCCAGGTTCTGGGTCAACATCGATCGACGCAGCGCAAGATCCCAACGACACCCGATGATGAGGCGACTTTGACTGCCGACATCATCGAGCTTGCTCGTCAATATGGTCGCTACGGATATCGCCGGATTACGGCGTTGCTTCGCAGGGCCGGCTGGACGGTGAACAAGAAGCGTGTCGAGCGGATCTGGCGACGTGAGGGGCTGAAGGTCCCTGCCAAACAGCCTAAACGTGGGCGTCTGTGGCTAAATGACGGATCGTGCATCCGTCTGCGGCCGGAGCGGCCCAACCATGTCTGGTCTTATGACTTCGTCGCCGACCGCACCCACGATGGCAAGGCGTTCCGGATGCTGTGCGTCATCGACGAGTTCAGCCGTGAGAGCCTGGCCATCCGTGTCGCACGCAGGCTGAGAGCGACTGACGTGATTGAGGCCCTTTGCGAGCTGTTCGTCTCGCGGGGCATTCCAACACACATCAGATCGGACAACGGACCTGAGTTTGTCGCCGAAGCACTTCGGGACTGGATCGCGGCTGTCGGAGCAAAGACTGCATATATCGAACCGGGCAGCCCCTGGGAGAACGGCTATTGCGAGAGCTTCAACGGTAAGCTGCGAGACGAACTGCTGAACGGCGAGATCTTCTACACATTGAAGGAAGCGCAGATCGTCATTGAAAACTGGCGACACCACTACAACACGGTGCGTCCGCACTCATCGCTGGGATATCGACCACCGGCACCCGAGGCTCTCGTTTGGCCAGCACCAAAGGAGGTAGTCAAAATGCAATCTCTAAACTAACATTCCAATCGGACCACTCAGTGGGGGCCGGTCACCCTTGGACGCGCTCGAAGGAGCCACGTGGAGCGAATCATGAGAATGGTGGCCAACAAACCTGACTCGATTGAACTCAATATCCGACAGGCCGCGGACTTGATGCGAAGTCTGAGCAATCCCAATCGGTTAATGATTGCCTGCGCGCTGGTCGAGGGCGAACAATCTGTCTCGGAGCTCGAAGACAAGCTAGGCATCAAACAGCCGATTCTGTCGCAACAACTTGCTGACCTCAGAGAAGCGGGAGTCGTTCAGGCGCGGCGGGTCCTCCAAGTCCGTATTTATAGCGTCGCAGATGCCAAAGCTGGGCATTTGATTGCGGCTTTGCATCAGATTTTTTGCGAGGACTCGCATTTGTCAGTGCCCTTCAAGATTCCCGTCCGGACGAAAGCTTCGGTACAGGCCGCCGTTTTCGCGCAGGTCGCACGGCGTTCCGGAAAATGACTAGGAATTAAGATGCAGCAGACTTATTTGCAGTCGTTGATCGGGGGAGAGCTGATCGGCTTATCCGCCGCGATCCTCTTGGTTCTTAACGGTCGCATCGCCGGCGTCAGCGGCATGGTCTCCGGTGCTATCCAGCATGTCAGTGCTGAAAGCATATCTCGCATCCTGTTTCTGGCGGGCCTGCTGTTTGGACCGCTGGTCTACCGGCAGTGGTTCGGCGTCTGGCCACAGATCGAAGTGACAACAACATTGGGTTTAATGGTCGTCGGCGGCTTGCTTGTCGGCTTTGGAACCCGCCTCGGATCGGGCTGCACCAGCGGACACGGCGTATGCGGCCTTGCACGCCTTTCGCCGCGGTCTTTCACGGCAGTCGTCGTGTTTCTGTGCACCGGGATCGCGACGGTATTCGTCATGAGAAAGTTCGGAATCACATGAACCTTCTTGCGCGAAATTTGGTTTCTTTGGCGTCCGGTGTGATCTTCGGGTTCGGCTTGGCATTATCCGGTATGCTCGACCCCGCGCGCGTTCGCGGATTTCTCGATATCTTTGGCGCATGGGATCCCAGCCTTGCTTTTGTGCTTGGCGGTGCGGTCGCCGTTTCATCCATCGGCTATATCATTTCACGAACTATGACGGCGCCTGCATTGGATGTCGCGTTTCATTTGCCGACCACGACTTCAATCGATTCACCTCTCCTCATTGGTGCCGGATTGTTTGGGATTGGCTGGGGAATTTCCGGTCTATGTCCCGGCCCTGCGATCGCATCGCTGAGCTTGGGCATCCCGGCGACCATTGTCTTCACGATTGCAATGATCGCCGGTGTGGCCGCGCATGACCACCTGTTCAAGGCGCGTCAGAACCGGCAAGCAGCACAGTGACGATGTGGTCAGGCGGTCTTGCGATTGGCTCCGGTAGCCTCGTTGGATTTTCATTGGGCCTCCGGCGGCGGTGGCTCTATCCTTGCTACGCCCCTGCTGCTTTATGTGGTCGGCTTGTCTCCGCCTCATCTGGCCATTGGCACCGGTGCCCTTGCTGTGGCGGCGAACGCGTTTCTGAATTTCACCAACTATGCGCGTAAAGGCACCGTTCGCTGGCGCAATGCGCTGATATTCGCCGTCGTCGGCAGCATCGGCGCATTCGCGGGGTCGAGTGTAGGCAAGGCTATCAACGGTGACCGGCTGCTGTTTCTCTTCGGTCTGTTGATGCTCGTGGTCGGTGGCCTCATGTTACGGACGAAGCGATCCAATACGGTGTCAAATGCCAACGACAATGGCCGGCCGTGGTTGGCGGGCGCCACCGCCCTCGTCGTCGGCCTCGCCGCCGGGTTTTTCGGAATCGGCGGGGGATTTCTGATCGTGCCCGGGCTAATCTTCGCTACCGGTATGCCGATGATCAACGCGATAGGGACGTCGTTGCTGGCGGTTGGTGCTTTCGGGCTGACAACAGCGATCAACTATGCTTGGTCCGGCCTCATTGATTGGACAGTCGCGGCTGAGTTCACATGTGGCGGGTTTGTCGGAGGGTTGATCGGAATGCGACTTGCCGGCCATCTCTCGCAATTCAAGAGCGCCCTGAATATCGTATTTGCGTCTCTGATTTTTGTTGTGGCGGTCTACGTACTCTACAAAAGCGGGCAGTCGCTATTTTCATAGCGAAGTCCGTTCCGAATGGCGACGACATCTTGCTTTCTATAAAGTTGACAATGAAAGAGTGACGCGAAGGCCGTTTTCATCACTCCGATTTTTCAGCGCGAGCTTCGCCCCAAGTTTGTCAGCCGCGAGTTGAACGATCGAAAGCCCCAAGCCGCTGCCATAAGGACTTTTGTGACGACCGCGAAAAAATCGCGATGTCACAAGTGGCAGTTCGGAATCTGGGATACCGGGGCCATCATCATCGACGGAAATCGTGATGGAGGATCCGACGCGGACAGCGTCCCACTTCACGGTGCCGTTGTGCTTGATATGCTGAATTGCATTTTCATGAAGGTTTCGCAACGCCAACGACAGAAGATCTCGATTTGTCGCGAAACCGAGATCGTAGAGCGCGAGACTTAAGACGACGTTGGCTGACCCTGAGGGCGGGTCGGTCGATATAATTTCGTCAAGAATTTGACCGAGGTTGACGTCGTCGGTCCGTCGGACGCCATCCTGTGCGTCGATTCGCGCAATTGCCAGCAATTGGCGCACCAGCCTGGAAGTTCGATCAACTGAAATCACAATGAGGCGCAACGCTCTTGTTCGCACCTCAGCATCTTGCGATGCAATGGCGACTTGCGCTTGCGTCTTCAGTCCGGCAAGCGGCGTGCGCAATTCATGAGCGGCGAATGCCGTAATCTCGCGTTCGTGGCGTCGAGCGGTTTCCAGCTTTGAAAACAAAAAGTTCAGGGAGTTTACGAGCGGAGCCAGCTCCGGAGGCGTTCGGGTTACATCAAGGGGGGTCATGTCATCGACGCTTCGATTTTTCAAATCCGCAGCCATGAGTTGAAGCGGTCGCAATCCCCGTCCCAAAACCATCCAGATCAGAAGCCCGAGCAACGGAACGATCAACATCGCAGGCCAGAGCAAGCCTTTGATGAGGTCGGTGACAAGCCGTTCACGTAGCCCGAGGCGATCTCCGACGAGCACGCGAATGCCTTTGGCCGAATCGGAAATGGCATAGACGCGCCACGTTTCGCGACCGACTTGCTGGTCGGAGAAGCCATCAGCCTCATTACCCAAACTTTCGTTCGGTGCGCCGCTTGACCGTGCAACTAGCCGACCATCCAGCGACCAGATCTGGCACGATAATTGACGTTCATAGCTTGCGGTCTCAGGTAACGTTTGCACGTCGGATCGCGAGGTACGCGACGGAACCGCGTCACCGTTGATGGCCAGCGAGCTAACCATGCGGGCCGCTTCCTGGAGCCGAGTGTCAAGCACATGTTCAACCTCGCTGCGGGTCTGGAAAAATATCCATGCGCTTGCGAATAGCCAGATTATACCCGTTGCGACCGCGAGCACGATGAAAAGGCGACCTTTCATGGAACGGGTAATCATGATTTGGCGTCTCGCATTCGATACCCTATGCCACGCACCGTCTCGATGATGTCGCGCCCGAGTTTGCTGCGAAGGTTGTGAATATGTACCTCGACGGCATTGCTTCCGATCTCGTCCTGCCAGCCGTATAGACGATCCTCAAGGTCGCTCTTGGAGCGGATCGCTCCGGGTCGCTCCATCAACGCGGAGAGAAGCGCAAATTCGCGACGTGACAGGCTTACGGTGCTTCCGGCCGCGGTCGCGGCAAGTGTCGCCGGATCAAGCGTGATCCCGTTGTATGCGAGATGCGGCGCGGCACGGCCTGCTTTTCTCCGCACGATGGCGCGTACTCTGGCGGCGAGTTCGTCCAGATCGAACGGTTTCCCCAAATAATCGTCTGCGCCTGCGTCCAGCCCTCTGATCCGGTCAACGACTTCGTCAAGGGCGGTCAGGAGAAGAACGGGCGTTGCGTTTCCTGCCGCGCGAATGCCAGACAGAAAATCAAGTCCGGAACCGTCCGGCAGCATCAGGTCCAATACCACGGCATCAAATGATGCCGTCGCCAAGGCCTCCAAGCCGTCAGCACAAGAGGTCACCGCATCAACGGTGGCGCCCGCCAGGCTCAGGCCAGCTTTCAAGCCGTCCAGTAGGACGGGATCATCCTCGACAACCAGAATTCGCATCACGTCCTCGCTTCACCAAATCGGTACGTCACAGGCGAGCCTTAAGGCTGCCTTAAGGTAGGGCGGCGAAGCCAGACTCCACCTTTTTATGTGGAATGTCATGCCAAACGCCTGCCTGAAAACGTTCTTCGGCTTTCTTCTGTTTACGGTCATGGCTGCCTCCGCGCAGGCGCAAAGCCCGCCGGCTGTTAACAAGGCTTTCCAGCTAAACGTTGCGCGCGGAGTGCAAGATACCTTGGTTCTTAATTGGGTGATCGCGCCAGGCAATTACCTCTATCGTGACAGAATCACTGTCACGAGCCAGCAAGGTGTTCCGATTAAGGTGAGTACTCCTGCCGGCGACATGAAAGACGACCCGTCTTTTGGTAGGACGGAAATATATCACCGGCAGGCGCGCGCTACCGTATCTGCGGAATCGGCAAGCGGTCTGAACACGCTTGTGGTCTCCTTTCAGGGGTGTGCAGAGCAAGGAATTTGCTATCCGCCGGTCACCAAGACTGTCGATTTGAAAACGCTGTCGGTTGCCGAACCGGCCGCTCGGACGTCGGCGCCAGCACAGTTGAACAGCAATTGGATTTCCGATCCGGCTTTGGAACGTCCAAGCGTATCTCATGCGAATGCCATCGATGCGGAGCCGGAACAGCCAGAGCTCGGCGGAAGTTTTATCTCCATGCTCGCCGCCTTTGTGGGGTTTGGTTTGCTGTTGGCCTTCACGCCGTGTGTGTTTCCGATGATACCGATCCTGTCGGGGATGCTGGCGCAGTCTGGCGAGAAGCTGACGGCCCGACGCGGCTTTATGCTGTCAGCCGCCTATGTCATGGCGATGGCGCTTGCCTACGCATCTCTGGGAGTGGTGGTCGCTTGGTCCGGACAGAACCTGCAGGCTGCGCTTCAAACGCCGCTCGCGCTTGGTGTAATGAGCGCAATTTTCGTCGTGCTCGCGCTGTCGATGTTCGGCCTCTTTGACCTGCAGCTTCCGCAGGCCTGGCAGAGCCGCATCGTCGGCGCCGGTAGCCGCCGCGCCGGATCACTTGGCGGGGCTGCGATCATGGGCTTCGGCTCTGCATTGATTGTCGGCCCGTGCGTAACGCCGCCCCTGGCCGCGGCCCTCGTCTATGTCGCTCAGACCGGAAACGCGTGGCGTGGAGCGTCAGCACTGTTCGCCCTGGGCATCGGGATGGGTTTGCCGTTGATGGCATTCGGGACGTTTGGCGCAAGCATTTTGCCCAGATCTGGCCCGTGGCTGGCACGTGTGAAGCACGTGTTTGGCTTCGTTTTCCTCGGAGTGGCGATCTGGGTGATCTCGCGCGTTCTTCCAACGTGGCTCATGCTAGCCCTGTGGGGCGTGGGCCTCGCCGGAACTGGCATCTACCTGGCGGCGCCACAGCTACGGGCCCGAACCCGAGGACAAGCATGGCGCAAATGGACTGCCTTTGCGGGCGCGGCTTCAGTCGGCGTTGGTGCGTTTCTGATGGTTTCCCCCGGTCTAGGCTCGTTCGGTTTGCTGGGACAGCTCACCAGAATTCCCGCCTTCGCAACAATCACCGCCGCGCACGCGGCTAAATTCGAGACCGTCGCGACGTCGCAGGCGCTCGATGCGGCGATTGCAAGCGCGGGTCAGAGTGGCAAGCCCGTTGTGCTCGATTTCTCAGCCGAGTGGTGCGTCGAGTGCAAGGTCATGGATCGCACCGTCTTCTCAGACGCAGCCGTATTGGCGCGTTTGAACGACTTCACGCTGATCCGTGCGGACGCCACCAACTACAACGAAGATACACGATCATTGATGAAAAGGTTCGGCGTTGTCGGACCACCCACGGTTGTTTTCCTTGGCGCGCGAGACAGCAAGGAAATTGCCGGGGCGAGAATCGTCGGCCCCGTCGATTCAGCCACGTTCCTGAAGCGGCTCAATCAGCTTCAACCGTCCTGAAACAGTCCATTTTATCCGAGGAGAGACATCATGTCCGCCACACGCCCGAACAATTTTGCAGCTCGTTTGATCCTCTCATTGGCTCTCTTGATGCCGATGGCCGTTTCTCACGCATTCGCGCAGGATGCCGACACGTCCGCCGAGGCCATCCAAAACGATCCGGCCACTCCCACCGCGGGAAATCCGAAAGGCGATCTGACGATCGTGACCTTCTTCGATTACAACTGCCCGTTCTGCAAGAAAGCCGAGCCGGCGTTGGAGCAGGTTGTGGAGGAAGATGGCCATATTCGCCTTGTTTATAAGGACTGGCCGATCCTTACCAAAGCATCCGTTTATGGCGCGCAGCTCGCGCTGGCCGCCAAATATCAAGGCAAATACGCCGCCGTCCACGCCGCGCTGATGTCGATTCCCGGTCCGAAGATTCCCGAAGATCAGATGCTTGCGGCGATTCGCAAATCCGGCGTCGACATGGACAAGCTTGACGCTGATCTCAAAGCGCATGGCGATGAGATCACCGCGTTGCTTCGGCGTAACCTCGCCCAGGCCGATTCGTTGGGATTGCAGGGAACGCCAGCTTATCTTGTCGGTCACTACAGGGTGACGTCTGCCCTGACCTATGACGGTTTCAAGCGTGCGGTGGCGGACGCTCGTGCCCAGGCAAAAAAATAAATGTCACGACTTGTGACGAACTCGCTCGCCCGCATCCGATGGGCCGGCAACGCCGCAATGGTTTTTGCCGGAATAGCATTATTGGCTGGATGTACCACAACGTCGTCTACGCCGGCGCCGGTGGCGTTTTCACCGCGGGCAAATCCGGCTGCTGCCCAGGCTTACGCCGCAACCACCAATGAACCGTACAAAGTGGATGCCATCGACGTCGCTGACATCGATCCCAAATACCTTCGGCAGGTGGTCGATTTTCCGACCCGTGAGCAGGTCGGAACAATCGTCGTCGATCCGCACGAGCGCTTTGTTTACCTGGTGCGAGAACATGGAAAAGCGTTGCGCTACGGTGTCGGCGTCGGGAAAGCGGGTCTCGAATTCACGGGGACTGCGACGATCGAATACAAGAAGAAGTGGCCGCACTGGACACCGACCAGCGACATGATCAAACGCGAACCTGCCCGCTACAAACCCTGGCAGAAAGGCATGGATGGGGGTGCCCGAAATCCGTTAGGCGCGCGCGCATTGTATCTTTTCAAGAATGGCAAGGATACGCTGTTTCGCATTCACGGCACGACCGAGCCTTGGAGCATCGGAAAAGCAGTTTCTTCCGGCTGCATTCGAATGGTCAATCAGGATATTATTGATCTTTACAGCCGGGTGCCTGACGGTTCGAAGGTCGTGGTTCGGTGATGCGCCTCGGCCTTGGCGCCGGTTCGTTAGCAGGCATGGAAGCCCAGATGATCGTGGATGAAAGTCAAAGTCCAAATTCTGTGCCGTGGCCGCCTCTCATTTTGGCGATAGCCATGGTTGCGAGTCTCGGACTTGGTCTATTGTCCCTTTACCTGTCCGGAGCGATCTCTGGATACGGATTACAGGGTTCGTCGTTGCGTCCGTTGGCATCGCACTCGATCTATGCGCCATTTTGACAATGAGACGGCGTCAAACCAACATTCTTCCTCATCGCGCCGCAGGCCGGCTTGTGACCACGGGGCCGTTCAGTTTCACCCGCAATCCTATTTACGTCGGTAACGCGACTTTGATGGCGGGTGTCGGGGTCGCTTTCGGGAATCTCTGGTTTGTTCTTTTGGGCGTTGTTTCTGCGCTCGCCGTGGATCGACTGGCCATTCGCCGTGAAGAGCGTCATCTCGCGGCGCGTTTTGGTCAGGAGTGGATCGACTATGCATCTCGGGTCCCGAGATGGCTCATCTGAACGCCGTGTGGGGCTACTGGAGAATTAGAATGACCATGATTGGACGACGAACCGCGATGCAAGCGTTGGGGCTGGGAACTATTGCCGGTGCCATGAGCCTCTCTGCAATAGATCAAGCGTCGGCGAAGGAGGCTGACGGGTCCGTTCTCGTTCCATCGGACGGGCATCATCTAAAAAAGTTATCGGATCAACTCGACAAGCTGACGAGGCGAAGGGATTTCAAGACCGTTCCCATGATTCTGACGGAGACCGATCAGTGGGATGCCGAGGCCCTTAACGCCGTTATTTCGTACAAGGCGCCGTACAAGCAGGTCTGGGACAACACGGAGATTGGCAGCCCCTGGCTCAACCTGATGCGCAATTCGATCAATGCGCAGGTGTGGTCCTTCAAGCATCCCGACTTCCTGGCGGTGTCGGCGACCCATGGAACGGCGCATTTAGCATTGTTTGACGACGCGACCTGGGAAAAATATCAACTGACGAAGCTTGCGGGACAGAAGTTCAAATCAAACACCCTGATCAAGGAATCGTCTGCTGCCAAAGCGGATGCGAAGAATTTTGAGGACGCCAACGGCGTATTCTCACCGGCTGACAATTCAATTCCGATATTGATGAGACGGGGCGTCGTGTTTCTGTCCTGCCACAATGCAATATGGGAGGAGGCAGCCGCACTCCTCAAGGCCGAGAGTAACCCCGACAAGCTGAATCACGAGCAACTCGCGGCGGAGCTAACGAATCATCTTCTACCCGGGGTGGTGCTCACGCCGGGCGCCGTTGGGACGCTACCCGAGTTGCAACGAGCCGGCTTCCACTACGCCAAATAAGGAGCGACCATGATTTTAAAAGCAATCGTTGCAAGCTTGGTTGCACTGGGCGCAGCAACACCAGTCATTTCGTTGGCCAGCGAGGGTTGGAGAGGGCAGGCCGAAACTCCGCACTACAAGGGAGATGTTTTCCCTCCGTGGCAAAAGGGCGAGAATAACGATGCCGTTAACCGGGGTTTCGAGTTCACCATTCCGGAGGTTAACAGTCTGGCGGATTTTCACGGCGACATAACGGATCCCAAGCTGGTTCTGTATGTTGGCGGCAATTACTTTTTCGCGATGGCGCCACTTGTGAAGGCGTTTGAGGAGAAGCATCAGGAATACAAAGGCAAGATCTACTGGGAGACGATTCCACCGGGCTTACTCGTCAAGCAAATGAAGGCCGGCGGAACGATCACTTCGGGTAATATGACGTGGACCGCCAAGCCGGATGCCTATTTTGCCGGCCTTGTGAAGGTCAAGCAGTTAATCGATGACGGATTATTGGTCCCGCCTGCGGTGCCTTACGTGACCAACACGTTGACGATCATGGTGCCGAAAGACAACCCCGCTCAGGTGAAGAGTCTGGCTGATCTCGGGCAGCCCAAGGTCCGGCTGGCAATGCCCAATCCGGAGTTCGAGGGGATTGCCCGCCAGATCAAAGCGTCGTTGCAAAAGGCGGGTGGAGAAAAGCTGGTCAAATCCGTGTACGAGGACAAGGTGAAGGACGGCAGTACCGTGCTGACCCATATCCATCACCGGCAGACGCCGCTATTTCTGATCCAAGGCGTAGCTGACGCGGGCGTGACCTGGCAATCCGAGGCCGTTTTTCAGGAGCAAGTCGGCCACCCGATCTCACACGTCGAAATTCCGGCGGAGCAGAACACAACGGCCATTTATGCTGGGGCGGAAGTTCACGGCGCGGCGCATCCTGACGCTGCCAAAGCATGGCTAGAGTTTATCAAATCGCCTGCAGCTCTCACCATTTTCGAGCGGTACGGATTCAAACGCTATGAAGCAGCGGGCAAATGAGATCAACCAGGAGCGCGACTGTGAAGCAGCATAAAATATAGGAAGATCATCATCGCCGCCGCGGCGATCGTGCCCCACAGAAACACATAGCGAACATTGTGACCGACGACAGCCCCTCTCGCCTCAACATCCGTTCGCTCAATGGGAGTCGTTTCGCGATCTGCCATACCATCTCCGACCTCCCGCTATTCTCACCCTCTCATATCGGAACTAGTTCCGACTGATCTCGTTTGAAATAACGTCTGACAAGAGCTCCCAGCCCAATCGTTTAACGTTTTTCAAAATGAAAGCTTTCCATGGACGCCCGGAATCTGACGATCATCCAGGTCAACGACACCCATGGCTACCTGGAGGCTCACCCCGAACTGATGTGGCATGGCGATACCGCCGCATATCCCATCATGGGAGGTTACGCGCGTATCGCGTCTATCTTAAAGGGCGCTCGGGCAGAGGGCCATGGATCGGTTCTTGCCTTGGACAACGGCGATACGTTCCACGGGACGTATCCTGTAGTGAGCAGCAAAGGTGCTGCACTCGTCCCGCTGGTCAATGCGTTGGGGTTCGATGCCATGACTGCGCATTGGGAGTTTGCATGGGGACCGCGCCATTGGCGCGCATTGTCTGCCCAGCTGAATCACCCGATGCTTGCGATCAATTGCTACGATGTAGAAACCGGCGAATTGTACTTTCCGGCATCGATTGTAATCGAACGAGGTGGCCTTCGCGTCGGCATAATCGGCATCGCCGCGACCATCATTGACAAGAGTATGCCGCCCTACTTCAGCGAGGGAGTGCGCTTTACGTCAGGGTGCGAAGAATTGCCCGCCGAAATCAGTCGCTTGCGCAACGACGAGGGCGCAGAACTGATTGTTGTCCTTTCCCACCTTGGCCTCCCGCAGGATATCCGCGTTGCTCATGTGGTGAAAGACATTGACGTGATCGTGAGCGGTCATACCCACAACCGTCTCGAACAGCCGGCCCGCATCGGAAATACGCTTATCATCCAGTCTGGGTGCCATGGATCATTCGTTGGTCGACTTGATCTGACTGTCGCGGATGGAAAAATTGCTGGTTGGCGACATCGCCTGATCCCTCTCGATCAGTCGATCGCAGACGATGCTGAGATGAGCGCGCGTATCGAAGGTGTGATGAAGCCGCATCGAGAGATGTTGAATGAGGTCGTCGGGCAGACGGCCGTTGGCTTGCATCGGGACACTAATCTATATGCGCCGATGGACGATCTTCTACTCGCCGCGATAGCAACCGCTGGCGATACGGATATCGCCTTTTCGAACGGGTGGCGATACGGCGCACCGATACCGCCTGGCCTCATTACGATGAATGATTTGTGGAACATCATCCCCACCAATCCACCGGTGTCGACGGTCGATCTGACGGGTACCGAGATTCAGGAAATGATGGAGAAAAACCTTGAGCGAACGTTTTCAGCGGATCCCTTCGGACAGATGGGAGGATACCTCAAGCGATTTCGGGGGCTGACCATTTACGGCAAGCTGGAAAATCCGCCAGGTCAGCGGATCGAGCATATCTTCAGGCGAGGCGCGCCTGTCCTCGCTGGCGAGACCTATAGAGCGGCGTTCGTAACGGCGCAGGGCGTACCAAAGCAGTTCGGGCGCAATCGCAGGGACCTTCCCGTTCGGGCAATCCAGGCTCTCGTCGCTTACCTAAAAGAAAGCAAGGCCGGCACAAAAGAGGGAATCGGGCGTTTTATAGCTGCGTAAGGATGCCGTCTGCAAAGTTGATTCCAGATTATTTCAGTGCATGATCGCCTGCATGAGCAGGGCAAAACAACAACGGCCCGATACTACGGAGGAAGTAGCTTGCTTGGCACACCCTGGGTTGAGATGCATTTCCCGCATGCGTTGGACGGGCGCCAGGTTGCCGAAAAAGCGATCGTGCTGCCGGTGGTGATTGTCTGCATCACACTGCTCTTCCTGGCGCTACTGTACTCTGGTCCGGCGCGGGCATTCGACGGCAAGAATATCGCCGCGAATGGCAATGGCCGCGATGCGCCTGCGTGCTCCGCTTGCCATGGCGAGCAAGGAGAAGGCCGGCCCGACGCCGCATATCCGAGGTTAGCGGGTCTGGACAGCCAGTATCTTGTTCAACAACTCAATGCATTTGCGGAAGGGAAGCGCGACAATGAAACGATGCATCCGATCGCAAAGGCGCTTACGCCGGACGAACGTCAGGCCGTCGCGAATTTTTATGCCGGACTCACAACGGCGGTGGTAGCGGAGCCGAAAAAGGCTGACGACAAGGCAATTGCGATTGGCGCTGCTTTAGCGAGCCGCGGCGACTGGTCGAAGGGACTGCCGGGGTGCGGCCAATGTCACGGCGCTATGGGACAGGGTGTCGGCAAGACATTCCCGAAACTGGCGGGTCAATCGTCCGAATATATAACGAGCCAATTGAAGGCGTGGAAAGACGGAACGCGAACGAGCGATCCTTTGCATCTTATGACAGGGATCGCCAGCAAGTTGGATGATAAGCAGGTTGCCGCCGTCGCAGCCTACTATGCAACTTTGCCGGCTGCTAAACCGTCAACAACGCCGCAAGGATCGAAGCTATGAGCGGGCATAAGCCAGATAAAGCCGCGTGGGCCGCAGGCATACTGTTCGTGGGGCTGGCGGGGTTCATCGGCTATACGCTGCCCAGAAACAGCGATACGCCCAAGAAAACTGAACCTGCGGTGGTGCAGGCAGCCAAGCCCGTCGCAAGCAGCGTCGCACAAAAACACGAAAGTCAAAAAGTGGTGTTCAAGCCGCCAGGCGAAGATGAAATTCCAAAAAATGAATTCGGCGACATGGTTCGGCTGGGCGAAAAGATTTTTCACGATACGCAAAGCAACGCAAAAGAATTCGTCGGCAACTCATTGCAGTGCTCAAACTGTCATCTTGATGCGGGGCGCCTAGCCAATGCCGCCCCACTCTGGGCGGCCTACGTGGCGTTTCCGACCTATCGTGCGAAGAATGGACATGTGAACACGTTCCAGGAGCGCATGCAGGGCTGCTTCATGTACAGCATGAACGGAAAGGCTCCCGCCTTGAATGACAAGGTCTTGGTCGCATTGGAAAGCTACGCGTATTATCTTGCCAAGGGGGCACCAATCGGTGCGGAATTGCCTGGAAGAGGTTATCCTAAATTGGCTAAACCCGCGAAGCTCGATTACGCACACGGGCAGCAGGTCTATGCGGAAAAATGTGCGCTCTGCCACGGCGCCGATGGTCAAGGGCAGAACGCGACGGACGGTTCGGTTGTTTTTCCGCCGCTGTGGGGCGCCAAGTCTTTCAACTGGGGCGCCGGCATGAGTTCAATCACCAACGCCGCTGGATTCGTCAAAGCGAATATGCCGTTCAGTCAGGGTAATACCCTCACCGATGAAGAGGCATGGGACGTCGCGTCTTACATCGATAGTCAGGAACGTCCTCAAGACCCCCGCTTCAAAGGTTCGGTCGCTGAGACTCGGAAGCAACATCACGATTCGCCGATGGATATGTACGGACAAACCGTCAACGGCATTGTTCTCGGGCAGAATTCGGTGCCTTCCGGACCCGCTAAGAATTGATCTGTATGGCGGCTATTATGCGCGAGGCTGCCAATTCGGTATCCAAGCCCGTTTCCGCGCCTCCTAGGCACGTAAGGAGGCAATGAATGCCTTCTCCGCCTGACTCGCATATCGCTCTTTATGCCGTAACCAGAAAAACGACCGCCGCGGTAAATCAATCTCAACGCGGTGAAGCGTCCCGGCGGTAACCGAAGCTCTCACAACCAGGTCTGAAATTGCGGTGGCGCAGTCGCCGGCTTCAACCGCGGCGCGTACGGCTTCATTGGACGGAAGTTCTAGCGCGAGTCGAAGATCGGATAGCTTGATTTTGAATTTCCGAAGCGCTGTTTCGAACATCGATCTCGTGCCGGAGCCGGACTCTCGCAATACCCAATCGGCTGCCAAAAGGTCTTTCGGTGCAATTTTTGTTCGACCAACCCATGGATGTTTCGTTCCAACGACCACGATGAGCGAATCTCCATCCATTTTGCTGATAGTAAGGGAGGCATCGTCGACTTCACCTTCCACAAACCCAAGATCTGCGTAACCCTGATGGACGGCACGTGCGACCTGCTCTGTATTTGCAATCGTCATGTTGAGATTAATACCAGGATAAGACATGTGAAAAGTCTGGATGCGCGGCGGTAGCCAATAGTTTGCAACAGTCTGGCTGGCTGCGATGGCCAACGCGCCACGTTTGAGCCCGGCTAGGTCATTCAGTACCTGCGCTGCTGTTTTGGCTCGCGCCACGACAGCGCGGGCTTCGTCGAGGAAGTCGCGCCCGGTCTGCGTTAACACGATGCCTCGGCCGATACGGTCGAACAACTTGATACCATAACGCGATTCGAGCGCCGCGATCGCGGCGCTCGTTGCTGATTGGGTCAGGTTCAATTCGCTCGCTGCCTGTGTGACATGTTGCTTTTCCGCAACCGCGATGAAGATACGAAGCTGTTCCAGCGTCATGAACCGTTACCCAATCATTTTGATCAGCGCCAGACTGAAGCCTGCGATGAAAAGGAAGGCGAGGGCGCCCAGTATGGCAGGCCGAAAGCCCTTGGCCGTCAGCTTGCGAATGTCAGTCTCCAGCCCCATCGCCGCCAGCGCAACGGAGAGCAGGAACGTCGTCACTGCTACAACCCAGACTTTTGCTTCGGCCGGAACGGTGATCAGGCTATTGACGCCGACCAGCGCCACGAAGCCGAGCACGAACCACGGCATCGGCGGCCGGGCCGATGACGCGCTCGCGGCCGGATCGTTCTTCTTGGCGGCGCGAGCCGCCATCAATCCCAGCGCGATCACCATGGGAGCGAGCAGCATGACACGCGACAGTTTTGCGATTGTTGCGAACTCGCCGGCCTTTTGTCCATCCTGGAAAGCTGCCGCGACGACTTGCGCAATTTCGTGAATCGATGCGCCGGTCCATAATCCGAACGCGTGCGGATCGAGATGTAACAGCCCCGGCAATAGCGGATAGGCAAACATCGCCACCGACCCGAAGACTGTCACACAGGCGACCGCGTAGGCAACGTCTTCATCATGAGCGTTGGTCACCGTGTTGGTCGCGATGACAGCCGAAGCGCCGCAGATGGATGTTCCGGCTGCGATCAATTGCGCGAGTTTGCGGTCGACGCCCAGCAGTTTGCCTGTCCATACGGTAAAAGCAAAAGTGGCCAGCAACGTCGCCGCGATGATGCCGATGCCGCGTCCACCGACCTCGATCACCTGTGTGATCGTTAATTGGAGCCCGAGCAAAATGATCGCGATGCGCAGCAGCCGTCGCAGGCTGAACGTTACTCCCGGCTTGGCGATCGCCGGCGTGCCGGCGAGGTTATGGAAGGCGATGCCGATCAGGATGGCGAGGATCATTGGGCTGAACGTCGCCATTCCCGGCAGCTGCCGGAGCGCATAAGCCGATGCCGCCACCGCCGACGTCAGGAGCAAGCCCGGCAGGACAGCCAAGGTTGCAGCGCCCAGCCCACGTTCCGGTCCTGAAGGCACGGGTCCGGCGGTATCGTTGTCGAGCGAGACGGTGACGTCGGCGCGTGAAACGATTGGCGAAGCTAGGGTGTTCATGAGTTGGCTCCATTGGCTTACCAACCCAATATCGGCATCTTTAATCAATCAATCCAACAGATTATAAGTGTCAAATCAATCGATTTTTACGATTTATTGTTTAGCGGTTTTGACTTTTCGATCTGATGATGGACCGCGTCCACGATCGGCAACAATCTCTCGCGGCTGGCCGCAGCCGAGAGCGCAAATCCAAGCCCACGATCGATCCAGTAG
>JAGVII010000648.1 GCA_020056155.1 Afipia sp. | reverse complement strand
CTCTGGCGGGCGCGCCGCCGAATGACGACGAAGCCCGCCGCCTGGCGGAGCTCGAGCGGCAGCGACAGGAGGAGGAGCGTCGGAAATGGGAGCGCCTGCGGGCTCCCCAAGTGATTGCCGACAACGCGGCGGTCGCGACGAACCAATCCAACGCGGAGGATGGCTCCCGGGCGGCCGGCGGGCCGGAAGATGACCCTAATCGCCGCTTCCTTTCGTCCGTTTCCGCGGCCGGGGTCGAGGTTTCCCGCGCCACCAAGAACAATCGGATCGACGCGCTGGTGGCGCAGGGGACGATGATCCGTGGCGTGTTGGAGACGGCGCTGCAGAGCGATCTGCCCGGCATGGTGCGCGCGGTCGTCGCCGAGAACGTCTGGTCGTTCGACGGTCGGCGGGTGCTGATCCCGGCGGGGAGCCGCCTTGTCGGGGAATACAGGTCAGGCATCGCCCAAGGGCAGACCCGCGTGTTCGTGGTCTGGACGCGGATGCTGCGCTCGGACGGCGTGTCGGTGCAGCTCGGATCGAACGGTACGGATGATTTGGGCCGCGCAGGCAATGCCGGCTTTGTCGACAATCATTATCTCGAGCGGTTCGGCTCCGCGGTCATGCTCTCGCTCGTCGGCGGCGCGGCGCAGTTCCTCAGCGCCTATGGTCAGAACACCAACGGCTATGGCAACGGCACCGTCATCACCACCACGGACCCGGTGACAGGGATCGTCACGCAGACACAGACCGGCGTGAACCAAAACCAGTTGAGCCTGCAGGCGCGCCAGATCGCGGCGCAGAACGTGTCGCAGACGCTGACCAACATCGCGCAGCAGGCGCTGCGCAATTCGATCAACATCCCGCCCACGATCTACCTCGACCAGGGGACGCGGATCATCGTCTTCGTCCGGCGCGATCTTGATTTCTCGGCGCTCTATCCGGACCCGGTCAAGCAAGCCTTAAGGGAGCTGAAGCGTGAACGTGCTGGCGCGAAGCCTGACGGTCTTCATTGACCGCGCACTCGATCCGATCCGCACCTGGCTCGACGACGACCAGGTCGTGGAGATCTGCGCCAATGGTCCCGGCGAGGTGTGGGTCGAGCGCTTCGGGCAAGCCGCAATGGAGCGCCACGAGGTGCCGGGCCTCACGGAGCATGCTCTCCGACACCTTGCCGAGCGGGTTGCTGGGCATTCGGGCCAGAGCGTCAACGAGGAGCACCCGCTACTCTCGGCGGCGCTGCCCACAGGGGAGCGCTTTCAGGGCGTGATGCCGCCGGCGACGACGGCAGGCGGGGCGTTCGCGATCCGCAAGCAGGTCATTAAGGAAATGCGTCTCGACGATTACCGAAAGCTGGGTTCGTTCGACAAGGTGACGACGGCGGGGGAGGGCGCGCTGTCGGAGACCGACCGCTGCCTGTGCCAGCACCTCGACGCCGGCCGTATCGAGGAGTTCATCCGGCTCGCCGTGGTCAGCCGCTATTCGATTCTCCTGTCGGGCGGGACGAGCTCCGGCAAGACGACCTTCCTCAATGCCATCCTCAAGGAGGTGCCGGTCGAGGAGCGCATCATCACGATCGAGGACACGCGCGAGGTAAACCCGATCCAGAAGAACTACCTGCCGCTCGTCGCCTCCAAGGGCGACCAGGGGGAGGCCCGCGTCACCGTCGAGACGCTGCTGCAGGCCTCCATGCGGTTGCGGCCCGACCGCATCTTCCTCGGCGAGATCCGCGGCGCCGAGGCCTACTCCTTTTTGCGCGCCATCAATACCGGTCACCCGGGCAGCATCACGACGGTGCACGCCGACAGCCCCGCCGGCGCCTTCGAACAACTCGCCCTGATGGTGATGCAGGCGGGGCTTGGCCTGCGTCGCGACGAGATCGTCGGCTATATCAGGTCGGTCCTGCCGATCGTGATCCAGCAGACCAAGGTCGGCGGATGGCGCGGCACCTCGGCCGTGCATTTCTCCCGCATGGCAGAATGGCGGGAACAGCGGACCGCTGGGAAAGGCCGTCATGGCGCGCGTCGTCGCCTATAGGATCGGCGTCCCGATCCTGCTGCTGCTAGCCTTCTGGCTGCTGTGGAGCATGGCCTATGAGATTGCTGTCGCCCTGCGCTGGGCGCCGGGCCGCTTCCCGAGCGAGGGCACCACCCGCTGGGCTCTGTTCCGGATGCAGAACGCCGATCGCTCCGCCGACTTCTTTCTGATTGCCTGGCGTCATTTCTACGACCGACTCCTGTTCCCGGACACGCGCCTCGAGGCGCTGATCCGCGCCGGCTATGCGGCGGCCACGGTTGGCGCGATCGGCCTCGCGGGCGTGCTGTTTGCGGTCATCAACCGCCGCCAAATGCCCTACGGCGAAGCGCGTTTCGGCACCCTGATGGAGGCAGCCAAGCAAGGTCTCACCACGAAGCAGGGCATCGTCTTGGGAAAATTGGGTGGTGCCACCATCCGGTCGGATGAGCCCGCACATATTCTCGTCGTCGGCCCCTCACGGTCGGGCAAAGGCACCGGCTTTGTCCTCCCGAACGGCTATCTTTGGCAGGGCTCGGCGGTGTTCTTCGATCCCAAGCGCGAGAACTTCGAGGCGCTTGCGAACCATCGCGCTGCTAAGGGCAATAAGGTCTTCATGTTCTCGCCCGGTTCAAACGACACACATCGCTACAATCCGCTCGACTTCGTGCGTCGCGACGAGCGCATGGCGACGGACTGTCTGGTGGTGGCCTCTTTCGTGATCCCGGAGAAGGCGGACGATACGTGGGCGGGCGCCGGTCGTCTGTTGCTCTCGGCGCTGATCGGGTACGTGCTGTCGTCGCCCTTGATCGCCGGGGCGCAGCATATGCGCACGGTCGCGCGAATGACCACGACAGGAAAGGATATCTCTTCGGTTCTGCGCGCCATCGTGAAGACCGAGCGTCAGCATCTGCCAACGTGGGTCGTGGACAGCTTCAACCAGTATATCGCCTTGGAACCGGAGACTCGCAATTCCGCGGTGTTCAACGTCAACATGTCGATGTCACTATGGAACAACGGGTTGATCTCGGCCGCGACCAAGACATCCGACTTCGACATTCGCGAGTTGCGCCGCAAACCGATGACGATCTTCATCGGCTGCACGATCGCGGAACTGTCGATTTTCCGGCCGCTGATCCGGATTCTGTTTCAGCAGATTCACGATCTGATGATGGTGAAGATTCCAGGCAAGGATGAGCCGCACCAAGTGCTGTTGATGCTCGACGAATTCTACCACGTTGGACGGATGGACTCGCTGATCTCAAAAATCACCATCAGCGCCGGCTACGGCTTCCGCATGGCGATCGTCATGCAGGACATCGCGCAGCTCGACGAGCTCTACGGCCGCAACACGCGGATTACCACGGTGTCGGGGTCGCAGATCAAGTTGTTCATCCAAATCAACGATCTCGAAACTTCGGAATTTGTCTCAGAGATGTTGGGCGAGACGACGCAGGTTTACAAAACCCCGATCCAGCGGCCGGGGCAGGGAATCTTCGCACCGCGCGTCTGGGCGCCTCACTATACGCCCCGGCCGCTGCGCAATCCGCTTGAGCTCAGGGAAATGTCTGCGCGGCTGTCGATCCTGATGGTGAAGAACTCGCGGTCGTTCGAGCTCACGAAAATCCGGCACTATCTCGATAAGCCATACCGCGCATTCTATGAGAAGGCCAAGGGCTCGCCTCCCGTTCTGCCTAGGCTGCGAGATTGGCAGGACGAGCCGTTGGGCGGCGCCATCAATCCGGCGCCCGAGCCACCGCCAGCGGAACCAGCGCAAGTCGCCACCATATCGGCGATAAATGCGGCATCGCCAGCCGCGCGAAAAACCCCACGACGGCCATCGAAATCAAAATCCGATAAGGCGAAGCAACGCGAACAACCCTCGACTCCTGAGGCGCCCTTGACGCTGGTCGCGCGACGCACACCAACGAAGCCGGATGCGAAGCCACTCTCACTCGGCATCGCGCCTCCGTCGCCGGCAGGAGAGAGCTGTGATGTGCGCGATATTTTGAAGTCTGCGGTCACCTGTCAGGACGAAGAGTTCTCAGGCATGATGAACCTCTTGGAAACGGCACCCGACACAAAAACGCGTGAAGCTGCCGAAACTCTCGCCTCACTGCACCGATTCTTTGGAGACGACAAAAAACATTAGCCTTCCCACCTCGTGGCGCGTCACGGCGGGAGGGCGTTCTGCGCACGGTGTTGTTCGCTCCCCGCTTTTGGGAGTTTAGCCGCGGCCCTCTCGATATTTGCAAGGGAAGCGAACTGGGGGAAAGTAGTCGCCTCTCCGTCCTTATGGTGGGGCTCGCAAACGTTCGAACCACGCCTGCATCACGCAGATTTATTGAAGCGAATATGACGCCGCCGCGGCAACAGCCGACCGTTGACTTGGCTGGTCAACATGCACCTTGCGGTCGACCCATCCTCTTTCGATGAGAACTTTCAAAGCAAGCGAGATTTGATCGGGAGTGAATTGCTTCTTGCGCTCATTCCAGGCGTAGAGTTTGGATTGGAGGTCCGAGAGGCTTTGAGCGTCTTCGTTTGTTGCGACCCAATATACCGTGGACAGTAGTTCAAGTCCGTAGGGCGTCTCGAAACCGTCGACTAATTCGGCGACACGATCAAAGCGAAGCCGCGTCTCGGACTGGTCCTCGAGGAAATGGTCGGCATCTTCGAATGCGCCGGGAACGAGGCTCAACCGCTTCGTCGGGTCGTCACCACCGTCGGAATATCCGGAAATCAGGTGGCCCTCGATACTGCTGAGTACATGGCGCAGGTTTTCAGCATATGGTCCGTAGTTGGCCTTGCGGTACTTCAGGCGCAGATTCTCGCCGGCCTCCTGCATGAAAAACATCAGCTTGTGTGCTTCTAGAAGCGTGACAAACGGGTCCATCAGGCCGTTCAGGTAACGCTGGACCAGAACGACCAGCGCGGCACGACCGGGCGTCATGTTGGGCACCTTCCGGTTGCGAGCGAGCGCAGCGGAATCCGGAGCCCCAGAGGGTTCGTAGATCACCGCGACAACGCCAGGGGCATGTTCCAACGCCTGAACGATCTTCGGCCGAACGTCGTCCCAGCTGAGCCCGCCCAGCCCGGAGCCGAGCGGCGGTATCGCGATAGAACGTATATTGAGTTGTCCAATCACCTGCAAAAGGTCCGCGAGACCCGCCTCAATATCTTCGATGCGACTCTTGCCCTTCCAGTGGCGCTTGGTCGGAAAGTTGATGATGTAACGCGGCGACAGCTTGCCTGTCTCGTGGACAAACATTTTCCCGGGCTGAACATCGTGGCGATCACATGCGGCGACATAGGCTTTGAAGTTATCCGGAAACTTGTTCTTGAACTGCAGCGCTATTCCACGACCCATGATGCCGACGCAATTGACGGTGTTCACGAGCGCGTCAACGTCGGCATCGAGGATGTCACCGGTTGTGAATGTGATCATGCGGTCCTCCTCAGTAATACCAGTGTGGTAGGATCTGGACGGTCGGTTTGTGTGCAGCTTGTGCCAAGGCGTTCACCGCTGAATTGAACACAGCCTTCGAATGAACGCCGATGCGTTCAATCAGATGCCATGGGAAATGATTATACATCAGGAACTCGGCTTGCTTGGCTTCCTTGATATCAGCCTGTGCCCATTGCGTGGCGACGATGTGTTGCCAGTTTAGCTGATCGAGTTGGGCCGCAGCTTTCCAAAACTGCGCGTACGCCGCGCCCGCATTTGATCCACTGAATGCCCAGCTGTGATTGTTCGCGTCGGCCCATTGGACCACCTTATGAAGGTCTGCCTCCAAGTGCACGATTGGCCCTTGCCCACCCTTGTAAGCGAGTTCGGGGCTGTTGGCGCAATGGATCACGTAGAGCATCACTGAGCGAGGGCAAAAATAGAAGGGCACGAAACTGCCCACAAACGCATTAGCGTAGCAATCGACGGGAAGGCGCAATCTGCGCTCCTTAATCGATCCCATGCCGATGGTCGTGCCGGGAAGCGCAAGCTTTATGATCTCAGAATCGCACAGCAGCCTGTTATGAGCGATAATTGACGGGAGTCGGTCGACGTTGACGATATGGTAGATTTTTGGATCGAGTGGCGGCCGAGTCATTTCTCGCCCTCGACATACCCCAGGCTGACGAGTTGATCCTTCAGCAGTAAGCGGATGGCTGCGGGCCTTGTCGGAATGCCGTCCTGCTTGCGTCGAAACTCATCGATGATCGCGAGCAAGGGTAGCGGAAGCCTGACCATGACAGGTTCCGTTTCCACTTTCGGTCTGCCTTTCTGACGAGCCACGGCAGTCCTTCTGATTCGTTCTGATTACTTGATATCAATAAGACGCTGCGATGCCAAGGATCAACGGCACCCTGTGACGCTTCTCCCATATCTCATGCCCTGTATGGCGCCGCGAGTGGCTGCTGCGGCGCTCGCTGAGAACTTGACGAATTCGGCAGAGGACGATATCGTGTTATCTATATTTGTCCTGTAAAATCAAATACTTAGGTTCCATAATCCATCTTATGCGAAACCGGATTATGGATCGGCGTGGCCGAATAACACTGCCGCATAGCGCTTCCGGATGATCCGGAGATCGGTGTCTTCCTGAACCGCGACGCTGAATCTCGCAGCTTCCAGATGACGCACCCACCCAGAGCAGCAACCGCAGCTCGGATCCTTATGAACACGGATGATGGTGCTCTGTGCAGCCTCGGAAACCGTCGGAGCCATCAATGCCGCCGCGACAATTTTCCGAGTGCGCTCCGCCGCGATACGCTACCTGTGTTCATCTTGACTCCTTCCAAGCTCATTGCCTTTATCTCCGATCATCCCTAATCCATTGTCACTGCCCGACGGCCGGCTGCATCGTGCCGAGGATGCTGACGGCCAGGAGAACCATCCACCCCAAGAATTGCTCTCCGAGCACATGATTGCGGAGCCTTGCGGACCGCACTGCCAATTCATCGGCCGCGTCCGGTTGGACGGTGCGCATCGACGGCACGAGCCAGAACCGGTTCGCGACCGCGAGCACGAGCATTCCGCCGAACAGGGCAAGCTTCCCGAGAAGGATTTGGCCGTACGGCGTGTTCAGCAATCCGGAGAGCGATCCGACCAGGAACCAACTGTTCACGAGGCCCGACCCAATCAAGGTGGCGACCGCGACATACCCCATGCCCGAGAACCGCATCAGAATTCGATCCACGTCTTTCGGTCCGACGTTCAGGTCCGTCCCAAGATAACGATGCAGGATCAGGGCCAGCGGAATGAGACCGCCGAGCCAAGCCCCGGCGGCGAGAAGGTGTGCAGTATTGGACGTCACGTGAATGACGCCGGGCCACCCCTCCTCGATCTGGGCGTGACCCGTTCCAGCCAACGATGCCAAGAGAATTGCGGCCAGGAACGGCATCATCCAATTCGGACGAGCCGCTGCCGCCTTAGAACGGAGACCCCGTGCCGCCACGCCAATCGTTAGGACCGCAAGAAGCATGCGTAGCGTCCAGACGTGACCGAAACCCGTGTCGTGGACGACCGCCCAAACCGTCTCCGCATCGGCAAGATCGCTCATGCTGCCGCTCATGTTTGCGGCCGTAAACGCTAACCGGCAGAGGCCGCTCAACAACGCCGCAACGGCGATCCACAACAGCCACCTTTGCCGCCAGCGACTCAAGACTTCAGGTTCGGCTCCCGCGAACGCATAGAGCGGAAACAACGACAGCCCCGCGAGGGCCGTCGTCGCCAGATAGTGCAGGAACCGCGCGATGATGAGTCCGGCCTCGATCATCAACGGGTCACGCTGAACGAATAGGTCCCCTTGACGCGATGTGTATCGTCCGAAACGGCGTGCCAATCGACCTTATACTCGCCGGAAGACAATTCCTCTTTTACCGGCACCACCAATCGTTTCTTGTCAGCCGGATCGACGGTGGACTTCCCGGTCGTGATTGCTCGGCCCGCCTTGTCCTTGATCTCGATTCCGGAAAATTGCGGGATGACGATTTCGTTGAAGGTAATGCTGATCTGCTTGGGCGCAGTCGTCGTCGCTCCTGCGGAAGGCGCGGACGTTTGCAGTTGCGGGTGAGCAAGGGCAACCCCGCCTGAAAGAATTGCTGTGATCAATGCAAGGGTCGCCGTTGAGATCTTCGACATCTTTTCTTCCTGTGTGGATGTAAAGCGGAGGTTCATTTCACGTCGAGGACGAGCATCAGGCCTCCGCCGCCCTTCTGCTCGACATTGTTGTTCGTCGTGTGATGCGGGATGTGACAATGCACCAGCCACTTGCCGGGCTTACGGGCCGTCCAGACCACGTCATAACGCTGACCAGGGCCGACGTTGACGGTGTCCGCCTGATACCTGGCACTTTCATTCAGGGTTACACCATCGACGGCAACGACCTCGAACGGTCCACCGTGAACGTGCATCGGGTGCACGAAATTGTTGTTGGTGCCGATGAATCGCAGCTTGATGGTCTGACCGACCTTCATCGG
The DNA here is from genome assembly GCA_020056155.1 of Afipia sp. Classification (GTDB taxonomy): domain Bacteria; phylum Pseudomonadota; class Alphaproteobacteria; order Rhizobiales; family Xanthobacteraceae; genus Afipia. The sequence goes on along the minus strand of JAGVII010000648.1, from coordinate 535 downwards.
TACCGTGTCGGTGGATGGATAGGCCTTGCCGTTGATGGTGAAATAGTTCGGCAACGCCCCCTCCATCAGCATGGCCGGATAGGTCAGCCACTCGCGTTTGAGCCATTCCTGTAGCTGGATCGTGTAATCAAGGTCGGCCTTGACTTCGGCACTGGGGTCCTTAGGCGCGATCAGCAGCGCGCCGTAGAGTCCGAGCGCCTGCTGCCGATCCGGATGATCGTGGCTGTGATAGAAATACGTGCCGTTTTGTCCGACCGTGAATTCGTAGGTGTACGATCCGCCCGGGGGCACGGGCTTCTGGGTGATCTTCGCCGGGCCGTCCATCTCGTTCGGCACGATCAGCCCGTGCCAGTGAACGGTCGTGGTTTCCGGAAGCGCGTTGTGGAAGTTGATGCGGACGTGATCACCCTCCGTCAGTTGGAGACGCGGCCCGGGCACCTGACGATTGTAGGCGTAGGCCTCGACCGCGACGTCCGGCAAAATGTTCCATTGAATGATGGAAGCTTCGATCTCGAATACCTTGACGCCGTTCTCG
>JAGVII010000902.1 GCA_020056155.1 Afipia sp. | reverse complement strand
GCGAGACGCCGGGCGAACCGGCCGCTGAACCGCCCGGCGAAGACGGGGGAGCAACTTGGGCCGAAGCCGCCAGCGTCGACGCCGCGAGCGATGTCGCCACCAGAGTCGTCAGAAACAATTTACGTCGCATGAGAACCTCCGTTGCTATTGGAGGCCCAACACCTCGCGGCTGGTCCCGTTCCGGAATTCGCTTTGACGCGTTCGAAGGCGTGCCGCAAAAATATTCAGCGTGCCGCTGTTCGCGTCTTGGAACCTTCAATGAAACCGAGCATTGTGTTGATCGTCGGTGCTGTCTGCCGGCTTTTGGGATGAGCGTCATGCGTACCGTTGTAGCCCTCGCGCTTCTATGCGGTGTGTCCGCGCCTTGCATGGCGCAGGAAATGTCACCCAACTTCTTGAAAAAAGAACCTTATTTCCTCTCGCCGTGGTCCGTCGTCTATGTCGATGACAACACGTGCGGAGTTGGAAAGGTGATGAGGATTACGGGCGCGATGGGCGCGCTCCGCCGCAAGAAGGTCTGCGTCCCGATGGGACCGGAACAGGCCTCGCGGACATTCGCGACCCCCTGATTGCCGGCTATCGGCGTCGCTTTCTCCAGAGTTCGACCAGCGGACCCTGCTGCCCGTACACCGGATCCGTTTCTGGCAGGGCGACTTGCGGGATCACCCGGACTGCCAGGCGATAGGTCTCAGCCGTCGGGCGCGTGACCTGCATTTGCTGACCGGGCGGGTACGCGCCGACCACCGCGAAATCGCCGCTGGCAGACAGGCATTGATGGCCGGTACCGGCGGGCAAGATCGCGACGTCGCCCTTCCTGATCTCGAAATCCTCGCCGTGATCGCCGCCGAACCTGACCAGCGCACGGCCGCGCGTGACACCCAGCACCTCATGAGCCGTCGCATGATAGTGCAGATAGTCGAAAATGCCGTTGCGCCAGCTCTGGCCCCAGCCGTTCGCGTGGAACGTCTCTTCCATGTTCCGTTCCGGATCGCCTTTATTAGTGGCCATCGCGCCCTTGTAGAGCAGGAACGGCAGCGGGTTGTTCGGGACCAGTCCGTCGTCCGGGAAGATGAAGGAGACGGGTCTGATCTTGAACGATGCGGTCGATGGTTCGGAGTTATAGGTCACTGTCATGGGGGCTAATCCATGGTTCCGTCATTCGGATGGGGGGATTTTGCCGGCGGCGAAAGCCTGCCGGCGGGGTTCCGGATATAACGTCCCACCTGCGTCAATGTTCCGCATGCAGCGGCCATCTACGAATGAAGAAGGGCGCCGCGAATGATCGCGACGCCCTGAAAGTTGCAGCAGCCTGACGCGTAAGTGTCAGTCGGCTTTCATGACTTCGCCGAACTGATCCCAGCTTTTGCCATTCCAGCGCTGCATCTGCATCTGCGTGTAAGCCTGATTTATTTCAGGCGTTGTATTGACCTTGATGCCGGGCAGAGCTGTCGGCAACACAAAGTCCTTGAAGCTCTTGCTCTGCTTCACGATGTTTTCGCGGGACAGATCGCTGCCGCTCTGCTTGATCAATTGTTCGAGGATCATGCCCTGCTGATATCCGTACATGTAGTTCTGGTCGGCGAGGTCCGCGCCGGGCAGGTACTTGTTGAAGAACGCGATGAAATCCTTCACGCCCTGATCGTCCTTCCACTTCGGATCAGTCGGATCCTTCTGGAAGCCGGCCGTAACGACGCCTGTCACCTTGTCCAGACCGACCGGCGCAAAGGTATTGCCGATCGAGGCAGCGACGAAGTTAACGAGCGTGAGCGGCTTCCAGCCCATCTCGTTCATCTTGCGCAAGGCTTGCGCCGCGAACTTCGGAGTGCCTGCGATGAGGAGAGCGTCCGGCGCATTGGCCTTCAGGTTGACGACCTGCGAATCCACCGTCGGATCGGCGACCTCGTAGGCCATTGCGACGACCTTGGTCGCGTATTCATCCTTGTAGACCGCTTTCATGGCGGCAACGAAATCCTTTCCGAGGTCGTCGTTCTGGTAGAGGATTCCGACTTTCGCGTTGGGCAACTGGGCGCGGAAGTACTTGGCGTAAATCTTCCCCTCGGTGTCGTAGCTCGGCAGCGACGTCGTGGTCAGCGGGTAGTACTTGCTGTCGGTGAATTTGGTCGCGCCGGTGGTGATGAAAGTGTCAGGCACCTTCTTGCCGGTGATGTACTTGATGGTCGCCGAGTTTGACGGAGTTCCGAGCTGGCCGAACATGAACGAGACTTCGTCGCTTTCGATCAGCTTGCGCGTATGTTCCACGGCCTTCGGCGGGCTGTAGGCGTCATCGTAAGTGATCAGGTTGACCTTGCGGCCGTTGATCCCGCCGCGGTCATTGACCTGATTGACATAGGCGATCAGCCCTTTGCCGGCGTTGCCGAGCGATGAAGCGGGGCCGCTGAACGGGAAGGTCGCTCCGACCTTGATCTCAGTTGCAGTGACGCCCGGCGCGTCGCCCGCGACAGCCGCCGTGGTCAGCGTGAGCGATGCGGCCAGCGCGGCGAATAATATCCTCGACATAGTGGTTTCTCTCCCGTGAGCCGCCCATCCGTCCGGTGCGGCATAGTTCGATTTTGGAACTTTAAATTAGCTTCGGCAAAATGGAGGGGCAAGCGGAAAGAATCCATACTTTAAGGAGATTTGTGCGGCATAAGCGCCGTCAATCGCCGCGTTGACGACGTTATAGTATCAATTTGGGACTATTGACCGCCCTCGGCGCTTGCAGATTGCCGCCGGCGGATGCCGGCCGCGTCATCGATGTTCGGTGAATTCGTACCGGTCGCGGATCAGGGTATTGAAGAAGTCGCCCTTGGAGGGGGCCCGGCAGAACTGGAAGTAGACCTCACCGGGAACGCCGAAATAGCTGTAGGACCTGCCGCTCGTGAAAGTGACGTGAAGCTCGCGCGCAGGCGCGTTATAATCGATGTGTGAAATCACGCTTGATGCGACCTGCGGCATGCGGCCCTCGATGCTTTCCCTTCGAAATATGGGAAGCGGAACGGCGATGCCAACCCTGAGATCGTCAACCTCTGACGACGCCGAGAGATCACAGATGAGTCCGGCCACCGTTACACCGAAGACCACCACCAAAACCAGGGTCAAGTTGCAGCGGCCACCGCTTTACAAGGTGATCCTGCTCAATGACGACTACACACCGCGCGAGTTTGTTGTCATGGTGCTGAAGGCCGTGTTCCGCATGGGCGAGGAGACGGCAAGCCGCGTGATGCTCACCGCGCACCAGAAGGGAGCGTGCGTGATCGCGGTCTATACACGCGATGTCGCCGAAACGCGGGCAAAGGAAGCCACCGAACTGGGCAAGGCCAAGGGCTATCCCTTGTTCTTCACGACCGAGCCGGAAGAGTAGCGGGGCGCGCTCCTCGCAGTCATGGCTGCCAGTCGTGGGCGTCGCCTTGCCTGTGCGCCGCGCCAGGCGGTAGCGTGGATCGATGACATCCGATCCTGCAAAGATTCTCCTGCCTTTGCTCACGTGCATCGAGACCCTCAGTCTGGTCGCGCGTCATTTGGACCCGTCGGCATTTGGCGAGGTGATGGAGGCTATCGGCACGCCGGAGGCCGCGTTGCGCGCGGCCTATTCGGACTTCAAACCATCCGATGCATCCGACTAGGTGGGCAAACGCCTTGTCGCCGCCAGCGACGAAGCACTGGCCGGGCTTTCTGAGTTGCGCACGGCGGTCGGGCAAGGCGATGTCCGCGCGGTGTTTCGCGCCCTGCGCCATCTGCCGCGGGCGCAGGAATCGCTCTATCCGCTTGCGTCCATGATCCCGGCCGTGAACGGATTTTTCCTCGATCCGTCATTGCGAAGCGATGCCGATACTCTGGCGCGCCACATGCAGCCGCCGCGCGAGAGCGAGACCGGTGTGATGCATGTCGACAACGAACCGCGCACGCGCGGCGGCTTCTCGCTCTATGTGCCGGAAACCTACACGCCGGATCGCGCGTGGCCGCTGGTGGTGGCGTTGCACGGCGGCAGCGGGCATGGCCGCGGCTTTCTCTGGAGCTGGCTGCGCGATGCGCGCAGCTTCGGTGCGATCCTCGTTGCGCCGACGTCGGCGGGCAATTCGCTCGGCTCGACCTGGGCGCTGATGGGCGATGACAACGACACGCCGAACCTTGCGCGCATTGTCTCGATGGTCAGTGTGCGATGGAACGTCGATCCGAAGCGCCTGTTGCTGACCGGCATGAGCGACGGCGGGACGTTCTGCTATGTCAGCGCGCTCGATCACGGCTCGCCGTTCACGCATCTCGCGCCGGTGTCCGCGACCTTCCATCCGATGCTGATCTCGATGGCGGACGCGGGGCGGATGCAGGGGCTGCCGATCTTCCTGACCCACGGCGCGCTGGACTGGACGTTTCCGGTCGAGGTGGCGCGGCAGGCGCAGCGCGCGCTGAGCGCGGCGGGCGCGAACGTGACGTATCGCGAGATCGATGATCTCAGCCATACCTATCCGCGCGAAATCAACGCGCCGATGCTGGATTGGCTGAAGGCGTAGCCGTGCGGATAATTGTCGGGATATACTTCGCGCAGAAAATCCCGAGATGACCATGATCCGTTCCGCAAGTTCCATTGCCGCAAGTTTAGGCATCGCCGCATTCGCACTGATGGCGACGGCGCATGCGCCGCTGCGCGCGCAATCCGCCGATCTCGTGCTGTGCGACCGGCTCGCCGCCGATCCGGCCGATCCGGACAAGCCGGCGGATGTGAAGGGC
>JAGVII010000287.1 GCA_020056155.1 Afipia sp. | reverse complement strand
TTTTCGGTGGTGGTGGCGATCTCGTGCTCGGCTTCCTTCCGGGTGGTCTCGGATGCCGGCAGCAGGGTCGCGCCGCCGTATTGCTGGGCCGCGGGCTTTTCCTTGGCCGCGCGCTGCACTTCGAAATCGAGTTCGATCTGCGAGCACAGGCCGAGCGTCACCGGGTCCATCGGCGTCAGGGTCGAGGCGTTCCAGTGGGTGCGGTCGCGCACGCTGGCAATGGTCGTCTTGGTGGTGCCGACGAGGCGCATGATCTGGCTGTCTTTCAGCTCGGGATGGCTGCGCACCAGCCACAGGATCGCGCTCGGCCGCTCGTGGCGGCGCGACACCGGGGTGTAGCGCGGGCCTTTCTTCTTCGCCGCCGGCGGCAGGATCACCTTGGATTCGCCGAGCTTCAGGCGGTAGTCCGGGTCGGCTTCGCCCTTCTCGATCTCCTCGCGGGAGAGCTGGCCGGTCGAAATCGGGTCCATGCCCTTGATGCCCTGCGCGGCGTCGCCGTCCGCGATGGCGCGGATTTCCAGCGGGTGCATCTTGGTGAACTCGGCGACCTGATCGAAGGTCAGCGCGGTATTATCAACCAGCCACACGGCAGTCGCCTTCGGCATCAGCGGTGCGTTGCTCATGGCAAATCTCCTTTACGCTTCGCCCGCCAGATTTTTGCGGGTAAAGCCGTCTGGTCATCGGTGATGACGGGAATTCGTCCCTATATAGTCTGCGGAGGGCGGACCGTTCAATGGTTTTGATCGCCCTTGACAGAACGGGGACCACGGCCCCAAGTCCTTCAAAACAAGTCCCATCCCATAGCTCTAAAACGCTTGATTCCGGCTCAAAATGACCCCTGACGCTCAAAAACCGCAGCTTTCAGTCGTGCTTTGTTCCCCTCGGGGCTTCTGCGCCGGGGTGGTGCGGGCCATCGACACCGTGGAACGGGCCCTCAAGCTCTACGGCGCGCCGGTCTATGTCCGTCACGAAATCGTGCATAACCGCTATGTGGTGGAAAGCCTGCGCGAAAAAGGGGCGATTTTCGTCGCGGAACTGAACGAAATTCCGGAGACCGACGCTCCGGTGGTGTTTTCCGCCCACGGCGTGCCGAAGGCCATTCCGAACGAGGCCGACAAGCGCAATTTCTTCACCCTGGACGCGACCTGCCCGCTGGTGACCAAGGTTCACCGCGAGGCGGCGATCCATTTCAAGCGCGGCCGCGAGATCATCCTGATCGGCCACGCCGGCCACCCGGAAGTGGTCGGCACGCTGGGCCAGTTGCCGAAGGGCGCGGTCGTCCTGATCGAAACCATGGATGCGGCGCGGACCTTCCAGCCGAAGGATGCGTCCAAGCTGGCGTTCGTGACCCAGACCACGCTGTCGATCGACGACACCGCGGAAATCGTCGCCGTGCTCAAGGAGCGGTTCCCGGAGATCGACGGCCCGCACAAGGAAGACATCTGCTACGCCACCACCAACCGCCAGCTCGCGGTGAAGAAAGTCGCGCCGCAGGTCGAAGCCATGATCGTGGTCGGCTCGCCGAACTCCTCGAACTCGCAGCGTCTGCGCGAGGTCGCCGAGCGCGAAGGCTGCAAGGTGTCGGTGCTGGTGCAGCGCGCCTCCGAACTCGACTGGTCGAAGTTCGAAGGCATCAAGACACTCGGCATCACAGCGGGTGCGTCCGCGCCGGAAGTCATCGTCGAGGAAATCATGGATGCGTTCGCCGCTCACTACAAGCTGAGCGTCGAGACCGTGTCCGCCGCGCAGGAGAACGAATTCTTCCCGCTGCCGCGCCCGCTGCGGAACGACGCGGCGGAGTGAACCGCGTCGGACCTGAAGCCCTGTCGCTTAGTCGCGAATTCGTCTAGAAATCCCAAATCAGAAAACTAGCGGAATCGAGACACCAGATGGCGGTTTACACCGACGTCACCGCCGAAGAGCTTGCGGATTTTCTTGTCCCTTACGGAATAGGCGATCTGTTGTCCTACAAGGGCATCGCCGAAGGCGTGGAGAATTCCAACTATCTTCTGCACACGAGCAAGGGCTACTTCTTTCTGACGCTCTATGAGAAGCGCGTCGCGGTGAAGGATCTGCCGTTCTTTCTCGGGCTGATGGCGCATCTGGCGACGCACGGAATCACGTGTCCGCAGCCGGTTGTCACCAAAACCGGCGAAGCACTCGGCACGCTGGCGGGACGGCCCGCCGCGATCATCGATTTTCTTGAAGGCGTGTGGCCGCGCAAGCCGAGCGTGGCGCATTGTGCCGCCGTCGGGCAGGCGCTGGCGAAGATGCATCTGGCCGGCGCGGATTTCAAAATGTCGCGCGCCAATGCGCTGTCGGTGAAGGACTGGCGTCCGCTGTTCGATCAGGCTGCTGATCGTGCGGACGGTGTGCAGCACGGATTGCGCGCGCTGCTCGGTTCCGAACTCGATCACCTCGAACGACATTGGCCCAGCGATCTTCCGAAAGGCGTGATCCACGCGGATCTGTTCCCGGACAACGTGCTGTTTCTCGGCGACAAGCTGTCGGGACTGATCGACTTCTATTTCGCCTGCAACGACATGCTGTCCTATGACGTCGCGATCTGCCTCAACGCCTGGTGCTTCGAGAGCGATCACTCCTTCAACGTCACCAAGGCCCGCGCTTTCCTCAATGCCTATACCCGCGAGCGCAAACTCACAGCCGCTGAACAGGACGCGCTGCCGCTGCTGGCACGGGGGGCGGCGACGCGCTTCCTGCTGACCCGGCTGGTGGACTGGCTCAACGTGCCGCCGGGTGCGATGGTCAAGCCGAAGGACCCGCTCGAATATGTCCGCAAGCTGCGCTTCCATCAGGGTGTGAAGAGCATGAGCGACTACGGCGTCGAACAGTCCGGGTTCGTGGCGTGAGCGACGCGAAGCCTTCGCATCAGGATCTTCCGCATGTGACGATCTTCACCGACGGCGCGTGCTCCGGAAATCCGGGGCCGGGCGGCTGGGGCGCGATCCTGCGTTTCGGCGACGTCGAGAAGGAATTGAAGGGCGGCGAAAATCCATCCACCAACAACCGGATGGAATTGATGGCGGCGATTTCGGCGCTGGAAGCCTTGAAGCGGCCGGCGTCGGTGGATCTCACCACCGACAGTCAGTACGTCCGGCAGGGCATCACCAGCTGGATTCACAACTGGAAGCGCAACGGCTGGAAGACCGCCGACAAGAAGCCGGTCAAGAATGCCGACCTGTGGCAGCGGCTCGATGCCGCGCTGAAAGCTCACAAGGTTCGCTGGCACTGGATCAAGGGCCACGCCGGCCACGCCGAGAACGAGCGCGCCGATCAACTGGCGCGCGACGGGCTGGCGGAGAACAGGTAATTTGTCATTCCGGACGGAGCGCGAAGCGCACCGATCCGGAATCTTTTTGCGCTTGCCTTCGGACTATCTCGGCGAGATTCCGGGTTCGCGTCTCCGACGCGCCCCGGAATGACTGCGCACTTGATGAATTAAAGCTGCGACAGCAGCGTGTCGCCGCCGGACACCTCGACCTTGCCGGGGTTCGGCTCAAGATTGAAAATCTTCACCGTGCCGTCGTCCACCAGCATCGAGTAGCGCTTGGAGCGAACGCCGAGTCCGTTGCCCGATGCATCCAGTTCCATGCCGATCGCCTTTGCGAAATCGGCATTGCCGTCGGCGAGGAAGACCGCTTCGTCGCGCTGGTCGGTGTCGCGCTTCCAGGCATTCATCACGAACGCATCGTTGACCGATACGACGGCGATGGTATCGACGCCCTTGTCCTTGAGGGCATAGGCGTTCAGGAAAATGCTGGGCATATGCATCTTGTGGCAGGTGCCGGTGTAGGCGCCGGGCACGGCGAACAGCGCGACCTTCTTGCCCTTGAAAATGTCGTCGGTGGTTTTGACCTGCGGGCCTTCCGCGGTCATGACGCGAAACTTGGACTCGGGCAGCTTGTCGCCAACTTTGATGGTCATCGGTCTTCTCCGTGGGATCGATGCACTGTCATAGCGCGATCCCGCGCCGCGTGCTACGGCAGGGTGGCGTTGACCTCAAGGGCTCCGCCTGGTCCGGCGGCCGTCAGTTTCAGCGTCGCGCCTTCGGCGCTTGCTCCGGGAGGAAGTCCGTCGAGTTCGAATGCGAAGCGCTGAACGCCTCCGGCCTCGCGCTTGACGAGCTTGGGGACCGGCAAGGACCAATCCGGCGCCGGTCCTTCGGCGAAGAGCTGGACCTCCCTGTCCTTGCCGCTCGCGTTCCTGTCGTCCTGCACGGCGACATCGACCACGACCTGCTTGCCCTCGCGCCGGACATCGCGAATGGCGAGCGGGCCGGTGTCGCCGACCTTGGCCGGCTTCGGCACGGTTTCGAGAGCCGCGGCAATAGCGTTGTCTTCGGTGCTGGCGACGCTGACGAAGGCAAGCTCGGCCTGCGCCTCGACCGGAATGCAGAGCTTTTCGCACACGGCATAGTTGATCTCGGCGCGCAGCGTCACCGGCTTGTCAGGGCTCTTTGCAATGATCCGCAGCGGCAGCAGAATCCGGTTCTGATAGCCGAACGAGAAGCCGCCCGCGCCATCGGGGAATTTCATCGGCGCTGGCCAGAGGATCTTGACGGTTTCGACATTGTCGGATTTCGCGAAATCGATCCGCGGCGGCACGCCGGAATCTCCCGGCGTGCGCCAGTAGGTTTTCCAGCCCGGCTGCAACTCGAAATCGATCCCGCCGAGCAGCACGCCGCCGCTGCGCGAACCTGCGATCAGCCGCACCGCGGAGTGCGTGTCCCTGATCCATGGCGAGACATCCTGCGCGCTCGCGCTCAGGGGGGCCAGACAGGCGAGGGCGGCAAAAGCGATGCTGGAGAATGAACGAAGGGGAACCGTGAGTGCCATCAGACGTCCTTACAGGGTGGTATCCCCGTGAACCATTGAATTGCCCGTGATCCGGTCTTTTTCGCGGCTAAACGTCGCTCGCCGCGCGGCGGCGGCGCTTGATTGACAGAACAGCCACCCAATATCAGGATGGTTGAACAGCGTGCGAGTCGTTTGCGAATGAAGGCCATGCGCAAGAAGACCGAAAAGCCTGCTGGTGGTCAGATGGTGGCTGAAGGCGAGACATCCGGCGTTGGTTATCTCGACGGTCAGTTGCTGATCGCCATGCCAGTGATGGACGATGAGCGCTTTGCCCGCTCGGTGATCTATCTGTGCGCGCATTCGTCCGAAGGTGCGATGGGCATCATCGTCAACCGTCCCGCCGGGAGCATCGATTTCCCGCAATTGCTGGTGCAACTCGACATCATCAACAAGGCCGACCAGATCAAGCTGCCCGGCAGCGCCGAGGACATGAAGGTCCTGAAAGGCGGGCCGGTCGATACCGGCCGCGGCTTCGTGCTTCATTCGAGCGATTTCTTCATCAAGGACGCCACGCTGCCGATCGATGACGGCATCTGCCTCACCGCGACGCTCGATATTCTCAAGGCCATTGCCGCCGGATCAGGCCCCAAGCACGCCATCCTGGCGCTGGGCTATGCCGGCTGGGCGCCGGGCCAGCTTGAGAACGAGATCCAGCACAATGGCTGGCTGCATTGTCCCGCCGATGCGGACCTGATTTTCGGGCCCGATGCCGAGGACAAGTATCAGCGCGCGCTGGAAAAGATCGGCATCGATCTGGCGATGTTGTCGAACGAAGCCGGCCACGCCTAGAGGCGAGCCGCGCGCGCATCGGCGCAGACTCCATTTCCGTTCGTCCCCGCGCAAGCGGGGACCCAGGCTTTCAAAGTGCTGGATTCCCGCGTGCGCGGGAATGTGCGGAGAGAGTTCGCTGAAGCCTAAGCCGTTCCAGGCCCGGGCATGGCAGCGGGAGTCGTCGGCGCTGTTGAAGCGGGCGTGAGGATGCTGCGCGCGCTTTGCCGGCGGTTGCGCGGCTGCGGAACCTTTTCGCCGGTGAGCAGGCGGACGGTCGCGTCGGCGTCGATGGGCTCGCCGAACGCGAAGCCCTGCGCATATTCGCAGCCCAGCTGGAACAGCTCGACCGCATCGGAGTCCGTTTCCGCGCCCTCGGCAACCACTTCCATGTTGAGATCGTGCGCCAGCGCGACGATCGATTTCAGCAGCACTGGCCGCGCGCCGCGGCTGGAGGTGCGCACGAACGACTGGTCGATCTTGATGGTGTCGAACGGGAAGCGCTGCAGATACGCCAGCGACGAGTGGCCGGTCCCGAAATCGTCCAGCGACAGGCCGACGCCGAGTTCCTTGATCCGGTGCAGCATCTGGGAGGCGTGTTCGGGATTTTCCATCACCAGCGACTCGGTCAGCTCAAGCTTGAGCGATCCGCGTGCCACCGCCGAGCGCGACAGCACGCCGCGGACGTCATGGATGAGGTCGTGGCGCAGCAACTGCCGCGAGGAGACGTTGACGCTGGCGAAGATCGGCTCGCGCGACCGCACGGTACGCTGCCAGACAGCGAGCTGCTTGGCGGTGGTGTCCATCACGAACAGGCCGAGCTCGACAATCAGGCCGATTTCCTCGGCGATTGAAATGAACTCCGACGGCGACATGCGGCCGAGTTTGGGATGATCCCAGCGCGCCAGCGCCTCGAAGCCGGCGATGGTGCGATCTTCCAGCCGCACGATGGGCTGATAGAGGATGGTGATTTCCTCGCGCTCGATGGCGCGGCGCAGTTC
>JAGVII010000359.1 GCA_020056155.1 Afipia sp. | reverse complement strand
TACAATCCCCTCATCCGCAGGTTGCGGAAACTGCCGCTTCCTATCGTTTGCGGGGTAAATGGCGTGGCCGCGGGCGGCGGAGCCAACATCGCCTTTGCCTGTGATATCGTTCTGGCAGCGCGTTCCGCGAAGTTCATCCAGGCCTTCTCCAAAATCGCCCTTGTCCCGGATTGCGGCGGCACATGGTTCCTGCCGCGCCTTGCAGGAAGTGCGCGCGCTCGCGCCCTCTCCATGCTGGCCGAACCCGTCACCGCCGAGCAGGCCGAAACGTGGGGCATGATCTGGAAGGTCGTGGACGATGCCAGCCTGATGACGGAAGCACACCGCCTCGCCGCTCATCTCGCCAAACAGCCGACCGGCGCGCTGGCGCTGACCAAGCAGGTGATTGACGCGTCCGAGACCAATACGCTCGATCAGCAACTCGACCTTGAGCGCGATCTTCAAGGGATGGCAGGCCGCGCTCCGGATTTCGCGGAAGGCGTGACCGCATTCCTCGAAAAGCGCGCGCCCCGGTTTGTTGGAGGCATGTGATGGACGCGGTTGCCGGCAACAGAGATCCGCATGCGCTGGCACAGGCTTGCGCAAACAAGATGTGGCAGGACGACCGGGCCAGTCAGGGACTCGGCATGAGTCTGCAGCGGATCGCGCCAGGCGAAGCCGTCCTCGCGATGACCGTCCGCAAGGACATGACGAATGGTCACGGCATCTGCCACGGCGGCTTTATCTTTACACTTGCCGATTCCACGTTCGCGTTTGCCTGCAACACTTATGATCAGCGCACGGTCGCGCAGCAATGCGCCGTGACGTTTCTCCAGCCGGTTCGCGAGGGCGAGACGCTCACGGCGCACGCCGTCGAACGCACACGCGCCGGACGCGGCGGCATTTACGACGTGACGGTTCGCGACAGCAGCAACAAGGTGATTGCCGAATTTCGAGGGCATTCACGGACAATCTCGGGCCAGTTGCTCGACAATCACCCGCAAGACCACAAGTAGGATTGGGAGAGAACGTTGCTTCAGATTCCGCTACGCAAGCTCGACCGGTTGACGCCCGAACCGGCGGAACTCGACCGTTACGAGATCGCCTCCCGCGACGACATTCGCGCGCTTCAGCGCGAGCGGCTGGCCTGGTCGCTCCGTCATGCGTATGAAAACGTGCCGCACTACCGCGCGAAATTCGATGCCGCAGGCATTACTCCGGATTCGTTCCGGGATCTTCCCGACCTGGCGAAGTTTCCTTTCACCATCAAAACCGATTTGAGAGACAATTATCCGTTCGGCATGTTCGCCGTACCGGAAAAGGATGTTGCGCGCATTCATGCATCGTCCGGCACCACGGGAAAGCCGACCGTGGTCGGCTATACCAGACGCGATATCGAAACCTGGAGCGACGTGGTCGCGCGTTCGATCCGCGCCGCGGGTGGCCGCGCCGGCATGAAGGTTCATATCGCCTATGGCTACGGGCTGTTTACCGGCGGACTCGGCGCACATTACGGCGCGGAGCGTCTGGGCTGCACCGTGATTCCGATTTCGGGCGGCATGACCGAACGGCAGGTTCAACTGATCAACGACTTCAAGCCCGAAGTCATCATGGTGACGCCATCGTACATGCTGGCGATCCTCGATGAATTCAGAAAGCAGGGTCTCGATCCACGAAAGTCGTCGCTACGCATCGGCATCTTCGGCGCGGAGCCATGGACCAACGCCATGCGCGAGGAGATCGAGGAGGCCTTCGATCTTCACGCCGTCGATATCTACGGGTTGTCCGAGGTGATGGGTCCGGGCGTCGCGAGCGAATGCGTCGAGACCAAGGATGGTCTTCACATCTGGGAAGATCATTTCTATCCCGAAGTCATCAATCCCGCGACCGGCGAAGTGCTGCCCGACGGCGAGAAAGGCGAACTGGTCTTCACCTCGCTGACCAAGGAAGCCATGCCCGTGATCCGCTACCGGACGCGCGACCTGACGCGGCTGCTGCCCGGAACGGCGCGTTCGCTGCGGCGGATGGAGAAGGTGACGGGACGCTCCGACGACATGATGATCGTTCGCGGCGTTAACGTATTTCCTACCCAGATCGAGGAAAAGCTTCTCACCATCCACGATCTCTCCCTGCACTATCAGCTTGTGCTCACGCGCGACGGCCGCATGGACAACATGGAAATTCAGGTCGAGGCGCGGCCGGAAGCCAGCTTCCCCGCACGCGAGGCCGCGACCAGGCAACTGGTGCAATCGGTGAAGGACACCATCGGCATCACGGCAGTCGTCACCGTCCTCGATCCAGGAAGCATCGAACGCTCCGTCGGCAAGGCCAAGCGCATCATCGATCGCAGACCCAAGGAATAAATCGCCAGATGGCACGCAGCCGCGCCAACGACTACGACAACAAACGACAGGCGATCCTCGATCGCTCGGCGGAGCTTTTCTCGGCGCACGGCTATGACCGCGCATCGATGAACAAGATCGCCGAAGCCTGCGGCGTGTCCAAGGCCAATCTCTATCACTACTACAAGGACAAGGAAGGCCTTCTGTTCGACGTCATCCGCTTCCACCTTGAGGAGTTGCTGGAAGTCGTCGAGACAGCCGACGATCCAGGGGCACCAGCCGAGGCGCGTTTGCGCGGACTGGTCGCGGCTCTGCTGGAAGCTTACCGGGATGCCGACTCCCAGCACAACGTTCAGATCAGCAGCATGCGGTTCTTGCCTCAGGAGCGCCAGACCGAGCTTAAAAGGATGGAGCGCGATCTCGTCACCGTCTTTTCATCGGCCGTCGCCGGCGTCGCGCCCCACCTCAAGGGCACCAAGATGCTGACACCGGTGACCATGTCACTGTTCGGCATGGTCAACTGGCATTACCTCTGGTTCAAAAGCACCGGATCGATCAGCCGCGCCGAGTATGCCGATCTCGTGACCAGGCTCATCGTTGACGGCGCCCGCAACGTTCTCAAGCAACCGCCGAAGACATCGAAACGCGCTGCAGCTGCAGAATAGACGAGTGTCCACCGGTGCTATCCGCACCCAACATCGAAGTGATCGCATGAAACTCGACAGCTACGTCAATGGACAGTGGGCCTCACACGGGCGCGATCTCGTCGAAGTGCGCAGCGCCGTGACCGGTGATGTCGTCGCAGAAGCGTTGAGCGGCGGACTCGATATGCGCGGCGTCCTCGCCTACGCCCGCAACACCGGCGGCAAGAATCTACGCAAGCTGACGTTCCACCAGCGCGCCGACCTCCTGAAGAAACTTGCGCAGTACCTGACCGAGCGCAAAGAGCAGCTTTACAAGCTGTCGTTTCAGACTGGCGCGACGCGAACAGATAACCTGATTGATGTCGATGGCGGCATCGGCACGCTGTTCGTTTACGCGGGCAAGGGACGCCGCGAACTTCCAAATTCCACTTTCCTGCTCGACGGCGCGGTCGAGCCGATGGGCAAAGGCGGCACGTTCGCAGGCCAGCACATCGTCACACCGCTGCATGGTGCCGCGGTTCATATCAATGCGTACAATTTTCCCTGCTGGGGATTGCTTGAAAAGCTTGCACCCGCGTTGCTCGCGGGCGTTCCGGTCGTTTCAAAGCCCGCCACTGTGACATCCTACGTTGCGCACGCGCTCGCGCGGATGATCGCGGAGTCGGGCATTTTGCCCGAGGGCGCGTTTCAGTTCATCGTCGGCAGTACCGGCGACCTGTTCGATCACCTCACCTGCCAGGACGTTGTTTCGTTCACCGGCTCCGCTGACACCTCCGAGAAACTTCAGCGGCATCCGGTGATCGCAAAGGAGGCTGTCCGTTTCATCGCCGAGAGGGATTCGCTCAACGCCGCGATCCTCGCGCCGGACGCCACGCCCGGAACGCCGGAGTTCGATCTGTTCGTCAAGGAAGTCGCAAAGGAAATGACGGTCAAGGCCGGGCAGAAATGCACGGCGATCCGCCGCGCACTCGCGCCATCGGCCAGTGTGGAGGCTGTCATCGAGGCCCTGCGCGAACGGCTCGCGAAGGTAGTCATTGGAAATCCAGAACTGGAAACCGTTCGCATGGGGCCTGTGGTCGGCCTCGATCAGCGCCGCGATGTCCTCAGCCACGTGAAGACATTGCGAACCGAAGCACAGCTTGTGGCGGGTGACCCCGACAATTTCGACATTCAGGGAGCGGATGTCACGCGCGGCGCGTTTCTTCCACCTCTCCTGCTGCATTGCGCCGATCCCGTTCGCGCAACGAATGTCCATTCAATCGAGGCTTTTGGCCCTGTCTGCACCGTGATGGGCTACGGCGATCTCGAGGAAGCCATTGCGCTCACCAATCGTGGCGGCGGCAGTCTGGTCGCATCGGTCTATACCCATGATCCCAAGGTGGCGTCGGACATCGTGTTCGGCGTCGGCAGCTTCCACGGACGCCTCGTGATGATCGACCGCGACTGCGCCAGGGAGCAGACCGGTCACGGCTCACCGATGCCACAGATGGTCCACGGCGGACCTGGCCGCGCCGGTGGCGGCGAGGAATTGGGCGGCGTACGCAGCGTGCATCATTACATGCAGCGCACAGCCCTTCAGGGTTCACCTGCGATGCTGACGGGCATCACCGGAAGCTGGATGAAGGGCGCGGCTGTGATCGAGAAGGACCGGCATCCGTTCCGGTTTCATTTCGAGGATCTGGATGTCGGACAAACCTTCTATTCGAAGGAGCGTACGATCTCGCTGGAGGATATCGAGCATTTCGCCCACTTCACCGGCGACACGTTCTACGCTCACATGGACGAGGAAGCGACCAAGGGGCATCCGTTCTTCCCCGGCCGCGTCGCGCATGGCTATCTTCTGCTGTCGTTCGCAGCTGGCCTGTTTGTCGATCCGGACCCCGGTCCGGTGCTTGCCAACTACGGGCTCGATTCACTGCGCTTCACCAAACCGATCCAGCCCGGCGAGACCATCAAGGTCCGGCTGACGGCAAAGGAAAAATCGCCGCGCAACAAGCAATACGGTGAAGTACGTTGGGATGTGGAAATCCTGACCGACAAGGACGAGTCTGCGGCCACCTACGAGTTGCTGACGATGAATGCTGTTCGGCCCGAAGCCTGACAGTGAAAACAACAGGGAGAAACCGATGATCCTCGTGACAGTGATGTATCCGGCCGGCGAAGCATTCGACACCGACTATTATCTCAAGACGCACATGCCGCTGGTGAGGGATCGCTGGGGTCCGCTCGGTCTCAAAAGTGCTCAGGCCATCAAGGGAATAGCAAAAGCTGACGGCAGCGCGCCCGACTATCAGATGACGGCATTGCTGACGTTCGGCTCGATGGACGATTTCAAAGCCGCCGGAAAAGCGCACGGCAAGGAAATCTTCGCCGACATCGCCAACTTCACCAAGGCGCAGTCCGTAGTGCAGATCAACGAGATACTGACCTGACGATCCGAGCGTCCGGTGCCCTCAACACAACAGCCCAACTCCGAAAGCATTTCCCGTCCAGCTCCGGACGAGGATGCTGCGGTCGCGCGCGCCTTCTCGCTCAAAGACCTTCCGGACGCATTCTACGATGATCCCTACCCAATCTATCGTGCGCTGCAGTCCGCCGATCCGATCCATCTTATGCCGGACGGATCGCTGTTCCTGACGCGCCACCGCGATCTGGAAGCCATCTACAAGGACACGACACGCTTCAGTTCCGACAAGAAGGTCGAGTTCGCGCCAAAATATGGTGGGGGCTCGCTGCTGTTTCAGCATCACACCACGAGCCTCGTGTTCAACGACCCGCCGCTGCATACCCGTGTGCGGCGGCTGATCGCCGGCGCGCTCAATCCGCGCGCTATCGCCGAGATGGAGCCCGGACTGATTGCCCTTGTCGACCGGCTGCTCGACGACATGCAATCGCGCGGCAAAGCCGACCTCATCGAGGACTTCGCGTCCGCCATCCCGGTCGAGGTGATCGGCAACCTGCTTGCGATTCCTCATGAGGATCGCGCGCCGCTGCGCGGCTGGTCACTGGCGATCCTTGGCGCGCTGGAGCCGTTCCTTACCGACGAGGTGCAAACTCGCGGTGAGCGGGCGGTTGGCGAATTTCTCGACTATCTGCGCCGCCTCGTGGCCGACCGCCGCGCACGTCCCGGCGATGCCGAACACGATGTGCTGACACGCCTGATTCAGGGCGAGGCCAGCGGCGAGCACCTCAGCGAAATCGAGCTTCTGCAGAACTGCATTTTCATCCTGAATGCGGGGCATGAGACGACCACCAACCTGATCGGCAACGGGCTGGAACTGCTGCTGCGTTTCCCGCAAGAACGACAGCGCCTGATAGATGACCCCGCGTTGATCAAGCCGGCGGTCGAGGAATTCCTGCGTTTTGAGTCCTCCAACCAGCTTGGAAACCGCCGCGTGGTGCAGGACACCGAACTCGACGGCGTGACAATTCCCCAAGGCGCATTGATCACGCTCTGCATCGGCGCGGCAAACCGCGACCCGGAGGTTTTCACACAGCCGGAACGCCTCGATATCGGACGCTTCCCAAACCGCCACCTCGCCTTCGCATCGGGCGCGCATGCCTGCGTCGGCCTGACCCTCGCCCGCCTCGAAGGCCGCATCGCGATCGGCCGGTTTCTCGCCCGCTTCCCGAATTTCGCGGCCAACGGGCCTGCGCATCGGGCAAGGCGCGTGCGCTTTCGCGGCTTCACGTCGCTTCCCGTTACCCTCTCATAGGCATTGATCAGGAAATTTTCATGACGACGTTCGACAAAACCGCCGCGGAAGCCCTGCTGACATCCGCACCGGCACTGTGGGTGCAGGACCTCGACCTGTCCGTGGAAAGCGTTTCAGCCGATGGAGCTGTTCTGAGAATGCGTTTCTCGGAGAAACTTTGCCGCGACAATGGTGTGGTCTGCGGTCAGGCGCTGATGAGCTTTGCGGATACAGCCATGGTCATCGCGGTCGCGTCCGCTGCCGGTGGATATTTCCCAATGACAACGGTCGATCAGACAATCCACTTCATGCGTCCGGCCATGCGCGCGGATGTGCTGGCGGAGGCGCGCGTCGTGCGGTTGGGCAAGACGATGGCTTACGGCAGCGTATCGATCCGGACGGACAACGACGCGCGGCCGGTCGCGATGGCTCAGACCGCCTATGCCCTGCTCCGCGAGGGCAAATAGTTACATCTGGTCGTAATCGACCACGACACGGCTCGAGACCGGATGCGCCTGGCAGGTCAGCACGAATCCGGCCTCAAGCTCCCACGGCTCCAGCGAATAGTTCACGTCCATCCGCGTCTCGCCTTCGATGATTCTGGCGCGGCAGGTGCTGCACATTCCCCCCTTGCAGGCATAAGGCAGATCCATGCCGGCGCGCAGCGCGGCGTCCAGAATGGCCTCGCCGTCGGCAATGGGTACATCCTTGCGCTTGCCGTCCACGATCAGTGACGCGACCGCTTTCGGCGGCGCTTCCGGTATGATCTGAACCTTCGGGCGCGGCTTGCCGCCGAATTCCGAGACAAAGCGCTCGACGTGGACGCGATCTTTGGGAATGCCGAGGTCGATACAGGTGACCTCGATGTCTTCGCTCATGGCGACCGGCCCGCAAACGAACACATGATCGACCGCGGCTGCCGGCACCATCGCGCGCAGCAACACCTCGACCTTCTGACGGTCGAGACGGCCATATAAAATCGGCAGATCCTGTTCTTCCTGCGACAGCACATGGAATACCGACAGCCTGCCCATGAACCGGTCCTTCAGTTCTTCCAGCGCTTCACGGAACAGAATGCCATTGGTCGCGCGGTTACCGTAAAACAGGAAGAAGCGGCTTTTAGGTTCGCGCGCCAGAATCCCGCGCACGATAGACATGATCGGCGTGATGCCGGAGCCGGCGGCAAATCCGACATGGATGCGGGCGTGGTCGGGCTCGTGTGCCACGCCGAAACGGCCCGTGGGCGTCATCACGTCCAGTTCGTCGCCGGATTTCAGTTCGTCCAGTGCCCAGCTTGAGAACGCGCCGCCATCGACCTTCTTGACGGCAATGCGCAGCTCATGATCGTCGGGGCTCGAACAGATCGAATACGACCGGCGCACCTCCTCGCCATCCATTGTCGTGCGCAGCGTCAGATACTGGCCCGGCGCGAAAGCGTAGTCCTGCGCCAGTTCACCCGGAATCGCGAACGTCATGGATACTGCGTCAGCGGTCTCGCGGCGCAGATCGTCGATAGCGAGACGGTGGAATTTCGGAACGTGCGACATGGGCGACTGCTCTATTCTGGGTAAACCGGTTCCCACTTTTCGGGATCGTGCCCTAATGACACTTGAAATAGTCGAACGGCTCCCGGCACGCCTTGCAGCGCCACAGCGCCTTGCACGACGTCGAGCCAAACTCGGAAAGCACTTCGGTGTTCACAGATCCGCATTGCGGACAGGCGACTTCCTGCTCGCCGAACAGCGCGCGGCGGCCGCTGCCAGCCCGCGGCGGCGCGATGCCGTACTCTTTCAGCTTCTGGCGGCCCTGCTCGCTCATCCAGTCCGTGGTCCAGGCCGGCGACAGCACCGTGCGGACCTTGGGATTGCGGATGCCCTCACGTTCCAGTGCGAGTTCGATTTCCAGCGCGATCATGTTCATCGCCGGGCAGCCGGAATAGGTCGGCGTGATCGCGACCTCGACCGCGCCGTCGGTGACGGTTACATCACGCAGCACGCCAAGATCGGCGATGGTCAGCACTGGAATTTCCGGGTCGACCACCTGCGCTGCCGCGTTCCAGGCGGTTTGGCGGAGGTCGTGGATGTCGCTGCCGGTTACCATGTCGCGTTCGGGAAGGTTCGCTGCATCGATTGCAGTTCGCTGAGCAGATGCCCGAGATGTTCGGTGTGATTGCCGGAGCGCCCGCCCTTCTGCATCCAGTCGCTGGCCGGACGCTTCAGCGTCGCGACGCCGAGGACATTGGACACCGTCTCCGTCCAGCGCCCGCGCAGACTTTCAGGATCGATAGCGATACCGGATGAAATCAGTTCCGCATCGCTCTGGTCGGCGTGAAACAGTTCTCCCGTGAACGCCCAGAGATCATCGATGGCGGTCTGTGCACGGCGATGGCTTTCGTCGGTGCCGTCACCGAGCCGGATCATCCATTCCGAGGTGTGCCGCAGATGATAGGCGCTTTCCTTTTCGGACTTCGCGGCAATCGCCGCAAGCGTCTCGTCCCTGGATTTCATCATTGCGCGCCAGTACGGATCGGAGAACGCCGAATAAAAGAACTGCCGCACGATGGTGCGGGCGAAATCGCCGTTCGGCTGCTCGACCAAAAGCAAATTGCGATACTGCCGGACGTCACGCAAATAAGCGTACTTGTCCTCATCGTTGCCCGCGTTCTCGACCCTGGCGGCGTAAGTGTACAGTTCGCGCGCCTGACCGATCAGATCGAGCCCCATATTGGCGAGCGCCATGTCCTCTTCCATCATGGGGGCATGACCGCACCATTCAGACACACGGTGCCCGAGGATCAGCGCGTCGTCGGCCCGGCGCAGCGCGTAAAGCACCAGCGGGCTTTCGGAAACTTTGATAGAAGGCGTTGCCATGTTCAATACCCGTGATGTCATTCCGGGATGCGCCTCTTGGCGCAGACCCGGAATCCATCTGCCAGCGACGGTTATGGATTCCGGGCTCGCTCGTTTCACTCGCGCCCCGGAATGACGAGCGAATGCAAATCACATATGGCCGACTTCGTCGGGCACATCGTAGAACGTCGGATGGCGATAGATTTTCGACATCGCCGGCTCGAACATCATGCCCTTCTCGGACGGATCGGACGCGATGATCGCATTCGACGGCACGACCCAGATCGAAAGCCCCTCGCCACGGCGCGTGTAGACATCACGCGCCGCCTGAAGCGCCAGCGTCGCGTCGGCAGCGTGAAGCGAGCCGACATGCTTGTGTGCAAGGCCGTTGCGGCTGCGGATGAAAACTTCCCAAAGCTGCGTGTTCTGAGTGGTCATGACAGCCTCCAGCCGATCTATGCCGCAGCCGCAGCGGTGCGGCGCGCCTGTTGTTTCCCGGCATACGCTGCCGCCGCTTCACGCACCCACGCACCCTCCTCGTGGGCCTTGCGGCGCGCGGCAATGCGATCGCGGTTGCATGGGCCATTGCCCGAAAGCACCTGCTTGAATTCATCCCAGTCGATCGCGCCGTAGTCCCAGTGCTTCGTCTCCTCATTCCACTTGAGGTCTGCATCGGGAATCGTAAGGCCGAGATAGTGGGCCTGCGGGACGGTTGCATCGATGAACTTCTGACGCAGATCGTCGTTCGAGAAACGCTTGATCTTCCACGCCGTCGACTGATCGCTGTGCTGGCTCAAATTGTCCGGCGGACCGAACATCATCAGGCAGGGCCACCACCAGCGGTCCAGCGCATTCTGCGCCATCGCCTTTTGGTCCTCGGTGCCGCGCGACAGCGTCAGCATGATTTCGTAGCCCTGACGCTGATGAAACGATTCCTCCTTGCAGACGCGGATCATCGCGCGCGCGTAAGGACCGTAAGAACAACGGCAGAGCGGGATCTGGTTCATGATCGCCGCGCCATCGACCAGCCAGCCGATGGCGCCAATATCGGCCCAGGTCGGGGTCGGATAATTGAAGATCGAGGAATACTTCGCCTTGCCGCTCAACATCGCGTCGACAAGTTCCTCCCGCGATGAGCCAAGCGTCTCGGCTGCCGCATAAAGGTAAAGCCCATGACCGCACTCGTCCTGAACCTTGGCCAGCAGCGCGGCCTTGCGGCGCAGCGTCGGTGCGCGGGTGATCCAGTTGCCTTCCGGCAGCATGCCGACAATTTCGGAATGGGCGTGCTGGGAAATCTGCCGTGTCAGCGTCTTGCGATAGGCAGCCGGCATCCAGTCGTTCGCCTCGATGCGATCGTCGGCATCGATGCGCGCCTGGAATTGCGCTGCGCGCTCCGCGTCCTCAACATGAACGACTTCGGCTTCAGATGTATTGAGTGCCTGTGTGTACATCGCCGCTTCCTCCCGGGAGACATCGATAAACATATAACAAAAAATATCATACGCAAGTTATTTTTGTAACATATTGCGCCGCACGTCCGAGAACCGGCGGCCGAGTTCCGGCCCCGGCGGACGAAGGGAACCGGTCGCGCTCTCCCCATGCGCGTCCAGCCAGGATTCGGAGGCCGGCAGAAGGGCTTGATAAAGCCGGGCGCAGAATTTCCGCGCGTCGAGCGCGGGCCATGCGGGCGGCAACAGTGACGCCGGGAGCAGCGGATCGCGCAGGATCACCCGCCGGTAGTGATGGATCAAAAGCACCCGCGCGAGGATGGCATCGGCCGGCGCCATGTTGTCGGCATCGCTGACCCAGCCTTCCAGTGGTGCAAAGGTTTTCATGAACTCGCGGTACGAGTCCGCAGTCCGCTCCAGAGACCAGCTCGCGTCGACCAGCCGCCGCCCCGTGGCATCGTCAGCCGACACCTCCAGCCGGATC
>JAGVII010000714.1 GCA_020056155.1 Afipia sp. | reverse complement strand
TTCGAGTCCGGCAAACCTCTGTCTCAAAATGCTCGTAACAGGCTCCAGCCGATCTGCCGGCAGAGATCCTGCCAGCGTCATGTGAAAGCGGAATTCGTCGAACACATAGGGATAACCCCAGCGATCCATATACGAGATCTGGCGATCGGTGAGGGTCGATACATTTCGCCGCTCGCGGTCTGCGTTGGTCAGCGGTGCGCGGAAGCTATCAAACGCGGTGACGCAATCACCGGCGAGTTTTTGCAGTTCAGGGCAGTCGCCATCCGGAACGATGGCGATGAAGGTGCTGATGGCGCATATCATTGGCACGATCGCGGGTATGGGCCGCGGTGTTAGCGTGAACTCATGCATCGCCGCCGCCAGCATGCTCTCCGTCGTGCCGGGCGCGAGCGATATTGGAGCCTTCAGCGTGGCATGGAAACCATATTTGCGCGGATCGGTTGTGACGCGCTTCCAGCCGTCGATCTCAGCCTCAATTCCATCGGCGAACGGCAATGACTGACCGGTATATACGTCGTAGCCGATCAGTTCGGCGCCGAAACGATAAAGGGCGCTGTCGACCGATGGCACGAAGTAGATCGCGTAGCGGGGATATTGCTGCATGCAAGCCTTGAGTAGCTGCCCGATCAGGCGGGTTCAACCCTTCGCATGGCGGTAACGTTGGATAAGATGCGTTGCGGTTCGGTGATATACATCACCCGTCCATCCGAAATTGCTGCGACGACCCGTGGCCTCAAAGGTTCGTGTGCGTCGACGAGTACAATATCGGCTCGTTTTCCGGCGATGATCTGACCTCGGTCGTGCAGCCCGGTTGCCTCTGCGGGAGCGCCGGATACGAGGGACCATGCCTGCGGCAGCGGCAGAACGTTGTCTGCGGCCAGCAGGAATGCCGCAAGCAGGGGAGCCGGATAATAGTAGTCTGAGGCCAGGATCGAGCACAGGCCCTTGCTCACCATTTCCGCAGCGCTGGTCCAGCCGGTATGGCTGCCGCCGCGCACCACATTTGGCGCGCCGAACACGGTGAAGTCGCCGCCCTCGATCGCAGCACGCGCCGTTTCCTCGTTGATTGGAAATTCGGTGATGTTGATGCCCATGCCGCGGAATTCTCCGCGCTGTTCGGGTGAGGCGTCGTCATGAGACAACAGCGGGACGTTTTGATCGCAGCCAATGGCTGCAAGCCGTGCAATTGACGATGGAACTTTATCCGTGCGTGCCAGTACCTGTTCGACCAGCTTGTCGAATTCCTTTTCGCTGAGACCCGAACGCTCCACCATGCGGGCGCGCTTCTTCGGGTTGCTCATCGACCCGGCGGTCATGTCCATGTGGTCATTGAAGGCGAGCAGATCGATGCGCCCGGCTATCAGCCAGTCGGCAATGGTGGGCTCCGCATCGAGATTGAACGTCTCCTGCCGCAGGTGAAAGCGGGTGTCGGCCGCGAGTTGCGGCTGCATGCTCTCTATGGCGTCGAGCAGCCGGTGCGCGTTCTCCGTCCCACGCAGACCGGGCTCCCAGGACCATGTGGCGGCATGAAAGACCGTTGTGATGCCATTGGCGATCGCCTGACGGTCACTATCAACGAGAGCGACGTCGATCGGAAAGTAGACCCCGGGACGAGGCATCATCTGGCGCTCGAAGGCGTCGCCGTGCGTGTCAACGATTCCAGGCAGGGCGATCAGGCCGCGGCTATCGAGGTGCATGGTGGCCGTGCCGCTGCGCGATGATGTCTCCGCGATTGTTCCGTTCGCGATATGGATGCTGGCGTCCGCGAACTCGCGTCCGATCAGCGCCTTGCCGCCCTCGATCAGAATATCCGTCATATGCCAACTGCCTTCAAAGACTGATCCGCTGATGCGGTGTTCCGGTATTTTTGAATAAAGACTTCGACCGGAAGATTCCTGAGATCCGGGAGCGTGGTCCGCAGGCGATCGTGCTCCCAGTTCCACCATGCCAGCATCATCAGTTCATCCGCGATGTATTCCGGAAACCGCCGCCGGATAGGCTTGGCGGGATTTCCGCCCACGATGGTATAGGCCGGGACGTCCTTGGTGACGACGGCTCCCGCTGCGACCACGGCACCAGTCCCGATGTTACGGCCCGGCAGCACGATGGCGCCGTGGCCGATCCATACGTCATGACCGAACGTCACGTGGTGGCTGTGCCGCCAGGCAAAGAACTCGGCCTCATCGGATTCGCCGGGAAAGTAGGCGCTGGAACGGTAAGTGAAGTGCGCTTGTGACGCGCGATGCATCGGATGATTGCCGGGATTTATCCTTGTCATTGCGGCGATCGAGCAGAATTTTCCGATGGTTGCGTAAGCGATCTGACTGTCGTTCACGACGTATGAATAATCCCCGAGCGTAACCTCGTGGAGGACGGTACGTGCGCCAATTTCGCAATAGGCTCCAGCGCGGCTGTCGCGCAGGGTCGCAGTCGGATCGATGAAGGGCTGAGCGGACAGAACCTTGTCGGCCATGAATGATGATCTCGAAAAAAGGGATGCTCTCGGCGAGAGCCGGCACGTTGTGTGAGATCAGCATCTCTTATGGTGATTGGTGACAGTGTTGTGAAATTCGGATGACGGCCGGTTTTTCGTCATAGCATCCTCAAATCCGTGGGTGGGTATCCACCGCGAACGATCGTGTCACACAACTGTAGGAAACGCACGCTAGCGAGGAGGGAGGTTACACAACGGAGTCGGCGCATGCTTGAGGTGGACGGATTGACGTGTCGGTTCGGCACAAAGACGGCCGTCGACAATGCCTCCTTTTCCATTGAGCCGGGCCGCTTTGTGGGCGTGATCGGCCGTTCGGGAGCCGGGAAGTCGACGTTGTTACGGATGATCAACCGGCTGGAAGCTCCGACTGGCGGACGAATTCTGTTTGAAGGCGTCGATGTGACGGTGCTGCAGGGGCGTGATTTGCGCCGATGGCGGGCGCGGTCTGCGATGATTTTTCAGCAGTTCAATCTGGTCGGACGGCTGGATGTGCTGACCAACGTTCTGATGGGACGCCTTGCCGGCGTGCCGCTGTGGCGATCACTGATCCAGCTCTGGCCCCAGGAAGATAAGGCCATCGCGATCTCTGCGCTCGAGCAGTTCGACATGATGCCGATGGCCGCGCAGCGCGCGGACCAGCTCTCAGGCGGACAGCAGCAGCGCGTTGCGATTGCACGTGCGCTCGTCCAGCAACCGGACATCATTCTGGCGGACGAGCCGATTGCCTCGCTCGATCCCCGCAACACCCGTAT
>JAGVII010000736.1 GCA_020056155.1 Afipia sp. | reverse complement strand
TGCGGCAGGTGCTGGACGAGGTGTCCGCGCACGCCGTGATGGTGTCGCCGCGCCGGGATGTGGCTTAGCGCGTTTTCGTCGTCCCCGCGAAAGTTTGGCGAATATCGTGCTTTGCTCACGCTTGTCATCACCGGGCTTGTCCCGGTGATACCGACAATTGAAGGCATAGTGCCACGCTATCGGGATGGCCGGAACAAGTCCGGCCATGACAATGAACAACCGAGCATCAGTGCTAAGCGCGCGCCTACTTCATCAGCTCCTTCGCCAGCGCCATGTACATCGGCAGCGAGACCGGATCGTTGGCAGCGTTGGCTGCCATCGGATGCGAAGCGTAGCGGGCGATCACCATTTCCGCGGTCGGATCGACATAAACGCTCTGGCCGTAGATGCCGCGCGCCACGTAAGCGTTGTGCTCGTTGTGGGTGATCCACCACATGTCGCGATAGGACCAGCCCTTCAGCAGGGTGTAGCCGGCCTTGGCGAAGTCGTCCTTCTTGCCGCCCTGGGTCACGTCGGCGACGGCGGCCTCGGGAATGATCTGCTGGCCGTTGAACCTGCCCTTGTTGCGCATCATTTCGCCGAAGCGCGCGAGGTCGCGCAGCGCGGTGTTGTAGCCGCCGCCGCCGGATTCGGTGCCGATGCTGTCGACCATGAAGTAGCCGTCATGCTCCGCGCCGAGCTTCGACCAGATCTCCGATGACAGCAGCGCCGCCATCGACTGGCCAGAGGCGCGCCTGACGATCCACGCCAGCACTTCGGCGTTCGCCGTCTTGTAGGCGAAGGCCCGGCCGTGCTCGCCTTCCTTGTTCAGCTTGACCAGGAAGGCGTAGAAGTTGCGCGGTCCCTGATAGCCGGGGGCGATGGGTATCATGCCGCCCGCACGGGCGTAATCGAACACTTCGGCATTCGGATCGGAATAGTTTTCCGAGAACTTCACGCCGATGGTCATGTCCATCACCTGGCGCACGGTGGCGTCGCCATAGGCCGTGTCCTTCAGTTCGGGCACGTGCCTGGTGACGGGGGCCGCGGGATCGAGCTTGCCGTTGGCCGCGAGCACCGCCGCGAGCGTGCCGACGAATGACTTCGTCACCGAGAACGCGATGTGCGGCAGTTGCGGGCTGCCTTCGCCGAAATACTTTTCATAGACGATCTTGCCCTTGTGCATCACCACGATGCCGTCGGTATAGGTCAGCTGCATTGCGTCGTTGAAGGTGATCGCCTTGCCGTCCATCGTGGTGATGGCGACGCCGCCGAGATCGCGTTCGGCGCGCGGCAGCGGCACCACCGGGCCTTCGCCGCGCGATACCGTGGCGGTCGGCACCAGTTCGCGGAAGTGGCTGAACGCCCAGCGCGTGTTCGGAAAGCGCGACGACGAGCCGTCGATGAAGCGGATGGTCTTGTCCGGCGGCGGCGGAAAACCCTGCATCAGGCCGAGCGTTTTCGGATCGCTCTGCGCCGCCGTCGGAAGCGGCGGGGCGCCTTGTGCATCCACTCCGGTGGACGGAATCATGTTCACTCCCGTGAGCGTGAGCAGGGCGAGTGCATACCGTGCGGCGTGGGTGCGGACGGACGTGGCAATCATCATGGCATTTCCCCGGTATTTTTGTTTCGCCCAGCCTAGCCGAGCGCCCCATCCCAAACCATCGCTCTCGCAGCGGCACGGCAACAAAAAAAACCGCGAGACATTTGTCTCGCGGTTCGCGTCGTGTTGGTTTCGGACTTGCGGGCGAAACCTTACGGGCAGGGATAACGGTTGCCGTCGTAGTTCAGGTAGGTGCCCGATGCGGGATCGTAGGAGCGATAGCGCTGCGAGCAATAGGCGTGGTTCTGCTGGGCCTGCGCGGAGGAGGCTGCGATCGCGCCGCCGAGGATCGCGCCCGCGGCGAGGCCGATGCCGACGCCGGCGGCGGTGCCGCCATAACCGCGGCGATGATAGCCGCCACGATAGTGGTGGCGATGACCGTAGCCGCGACGGTAGTACTGTACATTGGTGACATCGCTGGCCGGCGCAGCCTTGCTCAACGCCGCATCGTTCATCAGCGGCGCCGCGGTTGCGGGCTGCGCGACGGTGAGAGCTGTTGCGCCGGCAAGCAGAACGGCCGCGAGAAGTTTTCCAGATCGCATATCTTTTCCTTTGGTTGAGATCGAACATTTGGGGCTGAACGATCATAACCCATCGCGAGGCGAAAAGTTCCAGACGATCGCTTACACTTTCCGAAGTCTTAATGCCGGTATCTTGGTGCGGGAAATTCTGTACAGCCGTTCATGCTGCAAGTCATTCATCGCGCACTATGTCATTCTTCGCGCTCGCGCACGGCGCGGCGGTCCTTGATGGTGCCGATGGTCACGCCGAGACGCTCGATTCTGCCGATGACCTTTCCGGCGAGGATGCGGTCGCAGTTCATGTGCGTCGGCGCGATGTAGAAATCGGCGAAGCGCCAGTCGTGCATCCTGATCCATTGCAGGTTCGGCCGCGCATACTCTTCATAAGAGACGCGCTCGCCGCAAACGGCGACGCGATAGACGCTGGTCTTCGCGGTGGCGGGCTCGGTGCGGTCGAGGAAGTCATGCAATTCCTCGACGGCCTCGGGCATGATGTTGACCCAGTAATCGGTCACGAAGCGCCGCGACGCGCCTTCCAGCCCGCCGACAAGCTGGTTGTAGTAGAGATACTCGTAGGGATGCAGGTGATAGAGCTTGCCGGCCGTCCAGGTGTACCCCGTGGTGACGATGGCGAGCCAGACGATCATGGTGCCGCGATGCAGCCGCGCCAGCGCGCCGATCGAGGCGCTGAGGCCGGCACCGGCGAGAATTGCGATCGGCGGAAACACGAACAGGAAATGGCGGCAGCCGTCGAACGCCGGTCCTTCCGCGATGACCTGACACGCCACCGGGAAAATCGCGGCGAACGCGATCAGTCCGAGTTCGCGGCGGCGCGCGCCGCCGATGCCGCCGATGCGTTGCGGCAGCAGGATCAGCGCCAGACCGAGCAGCGTTCCGCCGAGCGTCAGCAGCGGCAGCCGGATCGCGATGTAGGTCGGCACGTAGGTGCGCGGCACGTCGGCCATCTCGTAGACCTTGCCGAACAGGATCGTGCGGATGTGATAGTGGAAGTCGTTGAACGACAGCAGCCCGCGGATCGGGTTGAGCGGTGACAGCGCCGCCCATGGCCACGCCGCGATCATGATGAGATAGGCGATCACGAAGGCGGGCATGAACCACAGCGCCGATCGCATCACGAACCGCGTGCGCTCCTGCCAGTGGCCGGCCACCGGGCGGGGCACGCTCAGGAGGATGGCGACGCCGATATATCCGATCAGCAGCAGGCTGAGCGACCTGATGCCCAGCGCCGCGCCGGCCATGACGCCGAACCCGATCACGTCGGCCATCCGCGGCACCGGCAGGTCGCGCATGGCGCGGATCAGGAAATACATCGCGCCGGCCATGAAGGCGGCCAGCGGAATGCCCTTGGTGTGATTGAACATGCCGCCGTACCACGAGCCGCACAGCACCAGCG
>JAGVII010000373.1 GCA_020056155.1 Afipia sp. | reverse complement strand
GGCGCGATCGCGCGGGGCGGGCGGATGCTCGGCCAGATCGAGGAGTATTTCATCGAAGGACTGGTGCCGAACGACACCTTCGTGTTCGGCGGCGAAGTCGTGCGCTACGAAGCCTTGATGGAAGACGAGGTCTACGTGTCGCGCAGCAACGACGCCAATGCGAAGGTGCCGTCATACGCAGGAGGCAAATTTCCGCTCTCGACCTATCTTGCCGAGCGGGTGCGCCTTCTGCTGGCCGATCAGCGCGCGTGGAAAGGTCTGCCGGATCAGGTGCGTGAGTGGCTGTCGCTGCAGGCGGCGTTTTCCCGCGTGCCCGGTCCGCGCGAACTGGTGGTTGAAACATTCCCGCGCGCCGGCAAGCACCACCTCGTATGCTATCCGTTTGAGGGCCGTCTCGCTCATCAGACGCTCGGCATGCTGTTGACACGGCGCTTGGAGCGGGGGCGGGCGAAGCCGCTCGGTTTCGTTGCCAATGAGTATGCGCTCGCGGTGTGGTCGCTCGGCGACATGTCGTCGATGATCCGCGGTGGCCGCCTTGATCTCGATGCGCTGTTCGATGCCGATATGCTGGGCGACGATCTGGAAGCATGGCTCGCGGAATCGGCGCTGATGAAGCGCACGTTCCGGACCTGCGCTGTGATCTCGGGGCTGATTGCACGGCGCTTCACCGGAGAGGAGAAATCGCGGCGGCAGGTGCTGTTCTCGACCGATCTGGTCTATGACGTCCTGCGCAAGCACCAGCCCGATCATGTCCTGCTGCGTGCGGCGCGGGCCGACGCAGCCACGGGATTGCTGGATCTTCGCCGCCTCAGCGATATGCTGATCCGGATCAAGGGCCGAATCACGCACAAGGAACTAGACCGGGTGTCGCCGCTCGCAGTGCCTGTGATGCTG
The DNA here is from genome assembly GCA_020056155.1 of Afipia sp. Lineage (GTDB taxonomy): Bacteria > Pseudomonadota > Alphaproteobacteria > Rhizobiales > Xanthobacteraceae > Afipia. The sequence continues at coordinate 4,354 of JAGVII010000373.1, read as the reverse complement.
GAAATCGGCCGCGAAGCGGTTTATGGCGAAGCTTCCGACGAGTTGCTGGCGGAAGCCGCCGAGGAACTTGTCAAAGAGGCGATGTCGTAGAGCTAACGATGAACTTGCTCCGCTCTCAAATACCCACCCCGTCATGCCCGGCCTTGTGCCGGGCATCCACGTCTTTCTTTTTGCAAGAGACAAGACGTGGATGGCCGGGACGAGCCCGGCCATGACGAACGAGAGCGCAGTCCTCCGCTTGTCTTCTGAAGTGAGTGTTGCAGGCATCACCTTTACCGCTGACCTTGCGGGTGCGCTGGTCTGGGAGGACGAGCGCCTTCTGATCGTTTCGGACTTACATCTCGAAAAAGGTTCCAGTTTCGCACAACGCGGCGTGCTGCTGCCGCCGTTCGATACCGCGGCGACGCTGGCGCGGCTGGGCGCGGTGATCGCGCGCCACGATCCGCGCACGGTGATTGCGCTCGGCGATAGTTTTCACGACCGCGACGCGCATGAACGGCTGTCGCCCGATGACCGTGAAGCCCTGTCTGCGTTGCAGTCGCGGCGCGACTGGATCTGGATTTCAGGCAATCACGATCCTTCATTGCCCCGCGATCTCGGCGGCGTTGTTGCGGACGAAGTTGCGATCGGACCGATTGTATTTCGTCATGAGCCGACCGGCGCGGTGGGCGAAATCGCAGGACACCTGCATCCGAAGGCGCGTGTCTCGACGCGCGGCCGTTCCGTGGAACGGCGATGTTTCGCCAGCGATGGGGAGCGCGCGGTGATGCCTGCGTTCGGTGCCTATACCGGCGGTTTGAGCATTCGCGATGTCGCCTTTGCGGCCATCTTCCAGACGCTGGCCTTTACGGCGCATGTCCTTGGCGACCGCCGGGTGCATACCATTGCAGCCTCGCGCTGTTATTGAACTTCTGGATTTGAGCGAGCGAGCCGGCTCTTCCTCTAATCCCTGCGGAAAATCACCGACGCCAGCCATCCGGTCAGGATCGCCATCATGGCGGTGGCGAGGCCGTAGAGCAGCCCATGCTGGCGCGCGGAGTTGGCGACGAACTGTTCGAACCCGACCTTGACGATTTCAAACGCAGTCTCGGTCCTGGCCACGAATGCGCCACCGGCAAATAGCTTGATATCGATGGCGTAGGTACCGGTCGGCACTTCTGCCGGCAGCGGAATGCCGGTGCGAAACAATGTCGGCGTCAGGAATGTCAGTGCGTTGGTCTGCTCGCGGTAGAGGCCATGATCGGTACGCAGCCGCACGAATGCCGAGCGGAACGGATCGCTGGCCACGGTATTGGCGACGTCGGGCCCCATTCGCTGCGGCAACGGGAAATTCGTCAAGCCGATCTGCTGCCGCCGCTGAACGTCCGGCGAGGCGATGTTGTCGATGGGGCGGTTGGCGAAGATGCCGAGATAGGAAGGGACCTGAATGAACTCGCGCGAATCGACGTTGACCCAGATGCCGAGCTTGCGCTCCTTGCGCCGGGTCACCATGTCGGCGCGGGGTCCGGTCACCGTGACCACGATGTCATAGGCAGTGCCCGGCGGCCGCGACTGGCCGTCGCGCTCGATGGAGCCGAACAGGACAAGCTCTTCGCCGGAATAGTTCGGCGTCACCGTCACGCGGTGATTGGAGACCGAGACGATCAGGTTTTCCGCCCGCGCGATTCCACTTGCTGCGAGCATCAACAGAAGCGTGACGACCAGGATGGATACACGATTGGTCATCCGCCGATCCCCAGATCGCGAATGGAATAGAGTTCGTCCGGCCGTATCCCCAGTTCGACGGCAAAGCGGACGCCGACCGAGAGGATCAAGAGTCCGAGCAGCAAGCGCAGATGTTCGCCGCGAATGCGCTGCCCGGCCCGCGCGCCGAACTGCGCGCCGATCACGCCGCCCACCATCAGCACCAGCGCGAGAACCGCATCGACGAGGTGATTGGTCACGGCATGCAGGACCGTTGCGACGATCATGGTCACCAGTGTCAGCACCATCGCCGAGCCGATGACGGTGGAGGTGGGCACCCGCAGGACATAGATCATGATCGGAATCAGCAGGAAGCTGCCGCCGACGCCCATGATGGCGCCGAGAAACCCGACGAAAAGTCCGACCGCGAGCACCGGGATCACGGACAGATAGATCTTCGAGCGCTTGAACCGCATCTTCAGCGGAAGGCCGAGAATCCATCCCTGGGCTCGCGCGCGCCGGGTGATTGCCGTGTTGCCGTCCCGGGCGCGCAGGATGGCGCGCGTACCTTCGAGGAACATCAGCGTGCCGACGGCGGTCAGCAGCACCACGTAGGACAGCGCGATGATGAGATCGAGCTGCCCCACCGAGCGCAGCAGCGTAAAGATCCACACGCCCAATGCGGTGCCGAGGACGCCGCCGCACAACAGCACGAGCGAAAGGGCGGGATCGATCGCCCGCTTGCGCCAGTAAGACAGCGCACCCGAAAACGACGAGGCCGCCATGTGGCTGGTCACCGATGCGACCGCGACCGCAGGGGTAATACCGATAAAGATCAGCAGCGGCGTCATCAGGAAGCCGCCGCCGATGCCGAACATGCCGGACACGAATCCGACCGCCGCGCCCATCCCCAGGATGAGAAAGACATTGACCGGAATGTCGGCGATGGGGAGGAAAAGTTGCACGCGCGTTCGCTTGAGTTTTGGCGCGAGGCCGGTGTGCCCCTCGCAGCAATGAATCTGCCGCGACGCGGGTCACGCGCCGCGCCCCTGCTTACCCGAAATCGTCTGCGGTGGGGTTAAAGATTTGGCGAGTGGCCGCCAAAGCGGCGCGGTTTGCCGGCCACGTTGCCTGTTAATCTTAATGCTGTGCTGCTGGCGCTGCTGGCGCGTTCGTTGAGCGATCAGGACCGCTGAATACCCGTCAGCGGGAGGCGCTTTTGGCCGCCGTTTTGGCTGCTGGTTTCGTCGCCGGTTTCGCCGGTGCTGCGACGTCCCATCCGCCGGCCGGCGCGCCATTGGCGGTGGCCTCCGGGGGTTGTGTTTCAGGCACGAAGGTCTGGGTGGCGAGTTTCGCCGCCGCGAGCGACTGCGCATCGAGGCGCTTGGCGATGTCGTCGCGCTTGCGCCCGGAATCCGCGTCGCCCTGGGCGGCTGCAAGGCTGAACCACTTGAAGGACTCGGCGAGGTTCTGTTCCACGCCGATGCCACGGGCATAAAGAATCCCGAGATTGAACTGGCTGTCGGCGACGCCGCGTTCGGCGGCCTTGCGGAACCATTGCGACGCACTCTTGTAGTTCGGACCGGCGCCGCCGCCGTCGGCATCCAGCACCGCGAGATTGTGCATGGCCTTGGCGCTGCCCTTTTCGGCGGCCTGCAGATAATATCCGCGCGCGGCGTCGATATCCTTTTTGACGCCAAGCCCCTTTTCATAAAGCGTTCCGAGGCGGAAGGTCGCTGGAACGATGCCGTTCCGCGCGGCGCGCTCATACCAGGTCGCAGCCGTTGCATAGTCAGCGGCAACGCCCCGGCCCTCGGCGTAGCGAACGCCGATCTCGAAAGCCGCGCCGGGATCGCCCTTGCTGGCGGCGGTCCGAAGAGCCGCGCTGCCGATGCTTTCGGGCAGTTTGTCAGCCACGGGCGTCAGCTTGATTTTCGCCTTCGCCGCCGGAGGAATCGTCACGGATATCCGTTCTTGAGGCGTGACGATCGAGCCGGTGACGTCGGGCGAAACGGGCGCAACGGCAGGTTCGGCCGGCGCCGCAGCGGGGATTGCGGGCATGGCAGGGACCGAAATGATCTGCGGCCCGCTCATCGACTGGCGCGTGAGTGGCGTCGGCGATGTCATCGACGGCATTACCGGAGGCGCGATATCGGAGCGCGGTCCGTTCTCCGGCACAGGCGATGGCGCCGGCGGCGTGATGCTGGATTCAGCGGGAAGCGATGAATTCGCATCGTCGCGGCCGTTGAGCAGGTTCATGCCCATCTTGACCGTGCCGAGCACGATCACAACCACGCTCGCGCCGACCAGCAGCGCGCGAATTTTCGACGAAATTCCGGAGTCACCCGCGGCCGCAGCCTTGGCTGCGTTGCGCGCCGCGTCGTTGAGGGCGGTGACACGGTTCGGCTTCGGGCCCGATGGCGCGGGAGGCGCAGCCGCGGCGGCCTGCGCGGCACGGCGCGCGGCCTGAATGAAATTGGTCGAACTGACGGGTTCCTGTTTGCCCGCGGAAATCTCGTTCAGCACCACTTCCGACGCGGCAATGCGCTCGGACGGGCTTCGGGCCGGTTGCATGCGGGTGCCCGGCTCAAGCGGATGATCCGGCGGCAGGCTGGGATCGATCGGACTGCGCGGCGACGGAGGCGGGCGCACGGAGATCGGAAGAGCGTCG
>JAGVII010000057.1 GCA_020056155.1 Afipia sp. | reverse complement strand
GCCACGTCGGCGCGGCGCAGGGCGGCTTCAAGTCTGGACAATTTAAGTCTTGGGACGACGCGCTCGCGGCGCAGCCCGCGACGCCGATCGCAGACGAATCCGCCGGTTACGACATGCTGTATTCGTCCGGCACCACCGGCCGGCCCAAAGGCATCAAGCGCCCGCTGACCGAGCCGTCCATCCTGGTGCCCAATCCGCTGCTCAAGCTGTTGTGTTCGACCATGTGCGGCATGAACGAGACCAGCGTGTATCTGTCGCCCGCGCCGCTCTATCACGCGGCTCCGCTGCGCTTCAACATGATGTGCGGCGCGCTCGGCGGCACCTCGATCATCATGGAGTCGTTCGACGCCGAGGAATTTCTTCGGCTGGTCGAAAAGCACAAGGTGACGCAGTCGCAGCTCGTGCCGACGATGTTCGTGCGCATGCTCAAGCTGCCGGACGATGTCCGCACCAGATACGACACCTCGACCCTGAAAGGCGCGGTGCATGCCGCCGCTCCCTGCCCCGCCGATGTCAAGGCGAAGATGATCGACTGGTGGGGACCGATCCTGATCGAGTACTACGCCGGTTCTGAGGGCAACGGCGTCACGGTCTCCACCTCGAAGGACTGGCTGGCGCATCGCGGCACCGTCGGCCGCGCCGTGGTCGGCGAGATCAAGATTCTCGACGACGATGGACACGAACTGCCCGTCGGCGAAACCGGCACAGTGTACTTCGCGGGCGGACCTCAGTTCGCCTATCACAACGACACCGACAAGACCCAGCGCGCCTATAACGACCGCGGCTGGTCGACGCTCGGCGACGTCGGCTATCTCGACAACGACGGCTTTCTCTATCTCACCGACCGCAAGGCCTACATGATCATCTCCGGCGGCGTGAACATCTACCCGCAGGAAACCGAGGACGTGCTGATCTCGCATCCGGCGGTGGCGGACGTCGCGGTGTTCGGCGTTCCGAACGAGGAAATGGGCGAAGAGGTCAAGGCCGTCGTGCAGCCGCACGACATGTCACGCGCCGGCAAGGAACTCGAGGCCGAACTGATTGTGTTTTGCCGCAAGCATCTGTCGCCGATCAAATGCCCGAAGAGTGTGGATTTCGAACCCGAACTTCCGCGCACGCCCACCGGCAAGCTGGTGAAGCGTCATCTGCGCGACAAGTACTGGGCCAAGGTGAAGAAGACGCCGGCGCAGGCGTGAGCCTGCTCCCTCTCCCCGTTTAAGGGGAGAGGGTTGGGGTGCGGGGCAAACATGCGAGACGAACAAAGCCCCTCACCCGGATCGCTAAAGCGATCCGACCTCTCCCCGTAAACGGGGAGAGGTTAAAAACGCTCACTCTTCCTTGAGCCACTGCTCCACGAGCATGACGTCGGGCGGCTGGAGGTAGCGCGTCGTCCACATGTCGACGGCCCATTCCATCCGGCTTGCCTTTTCAACGATCACCGCGGTGTTGTGCGGCAACTGCATCGCCAGGATGTTGCCGCGATAGCGCGGATTGCCGACGGTGTGGTGCTTCAGCAGGCCCCATTCCTGCAGCACCAGCAGCAGGCTCGACACGTTGCGGGTCGAATCCCAGCAATCGAAATTCTTCGCATCCGCCCCGCTGCGGATATCGGCGCGGGCAACGCGCGCGGTGGTGCCGAGGGTCGGGCCGACCTTGCGGTCGAACCACATCACCGCCTTCTGGATCGCGGCGCGCTCGGCAATCGCCGAGGCCTTTCCCGCGGCTATGATATGAGTGAGGGCCTTGCGGTCCGCCGCCGTGAAACCAAGCTCGATCCGGCGGCGGCATACGAACCCGTAACAGACCGTCATGGTCTCCGCCGTAGGCGGACTGGTCGATACCGATGTGTAGAGTTCGCTCTGCTGCGGCGTGAGCTGCATGGCGGATGCAGGCTGCGCCGCAAGCGCAACTCCGAACGCAAACGCTGCGATCAAAACGGTGCGGGATATGAAAGGGAACAACAACGCGCGATCCTGAAAAGCCAGCCACGCAGGACTATGGCGGATTTCGCGCGCGATCAACAGCGCAACGGGCCTGCCGTTCAACATTCATGTGAACGGCCGATCATACCGGGAGCGGCGCGTCGCGCTTGACCTCCTCCATCACGGCATAGGTGCGCGTCTCACGCACGCCCGGCAGCGCCAGCAATGTCTCGCCGAGGAACCGGCGATACGCCGTCATATCGGCCACGCGCGCCTTGACGAGATAATCGAAGCCGCCGGCCACCATGTGACACTCCAGCACTTCCGGCGCGAGTTTCACGGCTTCGGCGAACCGCTCGAACACATCCGCTGTGGTCTTGTCGAGCAGCACCTCGACAAACACCAGAAGGCCCAGCCCGAGCCGGTGCGGATTGAGCCGCGCGCCGTAGCCCTCGATGAACCCGTCGCGCTGCAGCCGTTTCAGGCGCTCGCCGATGGAGGTCGGCGACAGGCCGATGCGTTCCGCCAGTTCGACATTGGCGATCCGTCCGTCAGCCTGCAGGATATCGAGGATTTTCCGGTCTGTTTTGTCGATTTCGCTCATTTATCCATATTTCTCGCTATTCAGCCTAATTTTATAAGGCAAATTTGCAAATTTGTCTATCGAACCACGGCGAGCATCGGGAGTAACATCTGGCAACCCAAGAGGATGCCATGCTCGATCGCCCCGCCACCGGCCAACCCTTCTCAGCACCCTTCGCCACCGACGACAGCGAGATCGCCGCGCCCCTGCTGGCAGCGCCTGCCCTGTCCGCCGAACAGAATGCCCGCATCGACACCACCGCCACGCGGCTGATCGAGGCGGTGCGCGGCCACGACGGCGGCTTCGGCGGCGTCGAGGACATGCTGCGGGAGTTCGCGCTCTCGACCAAGGAAGGCCTCGCGCTGATGGTGATGGCGGAGGCGCTGCTGCGGGTGCCGGACTCGGCGACCGCCGACCGCTTCATCGAAGACAAACTCGGCCAGGGCGATTTCGCCCATCACAAGACGCGATCCCATGCGCTGCTGGTCAATGCCTCGGCGTGGGCGCTCGGTCTTTCCGCGCGCGTGATCCAGCCGGGCGAAACCCCGCAGGGCACCGTCGGCCTGATCGCCAAGCGTATCGGGCTTCCCGCCGTGCGCGCCGCGACCCGGCAGGCGATGCGCCTGATGGGCAATCACTTCGTGCTCGGCGAAACCATCGCGGCTGCGCTCGCGCGCGCAGCGGATGACGACCGCCCGCACCATCATCATCGCTATTCGTTCGACATGCTCGGCGAAGG
>JAGVII010000593.1 GCA_020056155.1 Afipia sp. | reverse complement strand
TCTCGCGCAAGGCGCATGTCAGGGCATTGAAGACGCCTGGACGCTCGCGACCGTTCTCTCGCAGCGGGCGGGCAGGGGTGTTCCGGCGGCTCTGTTGGAATACGAACAGCGTCGACGCCCCCGCACGACGCGCGTTCAGTCGGGGGCCCGCGCCATGGTCAAGTTGACCCATGAATCCGAGGCGGACCGCATTCGCGCACGAAACGGCCGTTGGAAGGGCATGCAGCACATCGACCCTATGACCGAGACCACATGGGGTTTCGTCTGGGGTTACGACGTCCTCAAGGCGGTGAAGCAATCGCCGGGTGAAGTGCTGGGCCTGTCGGCGACCCGCGAGGGCAAGAGCCTGAAGCGGCCTGAGAGCCAGCGCGCCTTCACCATGTGGAAGAACACGTTTTCGCCCGAGAATGTGGCGCGAGGGCATGACGGCCTGCGCGAAGGCTATGATCGGTTCCTGGCGACAAATTTCCCTCTGCCCGAGCAGGTTCAGGTTGAGAAACTTGAGCTTCGTGGCGTGCCTGCGCTGCAGGTTTGTTCGAGCAAGGCAGGCTCGTCCACCGGTCCGACCGTTCTGCATTTCCATGGCGGTGGTTACGTTCTTGGCTCGGCGGCCGGATCGCTCGAGTATGCCGGCCGGCTTGCGGGAACGATCGGCGGTAGCTGTGTCACCGTTGATTACCGACTAGCACCGGACCATCCTTATCCCGCAGCCATCGACGACGCCGTCGATGCCTATCGCGGCCTGCTCGACAGCGGCGTTCCGGCATCGTCCATCATATTGAGCGGCGAGTCTTCGGGGGGCGGACTGGCGCTGGCCTTGGCGCTTGTGTTGAAAACCGCTGGCGATCCGCTCCCGGCAGGGATCATTGGCGTTTGTCCGTTTGTCGATCTCACCCTGCGAGGACCGTCGGTTGCCGAGTTCTCCGGCGACGATCCTGCCGCCAACCGCGATGTGCTGGCTTATCTCGGAGCCTCATACTTTCAGGGGCACGAGCCGACCGATCCGCTGGTATCGCCTCTGTATGGCGATCTGTCCGGATTGCCTCCGATGTTCCTGACCGCCAGCGAAGGCGAAGTGTTGTTGAGCGATACCGTTCGCCTTGCCGAGCGAGCCAAGCAAGCGGGCGTGAATGTTACGACGCGGATCGTTGAGGACTCTGTGCACGTTTACACGATCTTCCCGTTCTTGCCGGAAACCGTCTCGACCCTGCAGGAAATCAAGACGTGGGCTGATAAGAACGCGAGGCACTAGGCCTCTTTCGAACAACATGGCGGCCGGCGACGCGCCGGTAGCCTCAGCACATATCAACAATAACAAATTGCGAGGATACTCGATGAAGGTAATTCAAAATTTCGCGGCGGTTGCTGCGATTGCGATGCTGTCTGCCGGGAACGCTTGGGCGCAGGGGACAGCTATATCCAACAACACAGTGAAGATCGGTGTTCTGGGTGACATGTCCGGCGTCTTCCAGGATCTGAGCGGACCTAGCTCGGTCGCCGCGGCGCGGATGGCCGTCGATGATTTCACCAAGAACGAGAAACCGTCATTCAAGGTCGAACTGGTCATTTCAGATCATCAGAACAAGCCGGATATCGCGGTGAGTCGCGCCCGTGAATGGTATGATCTTGAAGGTGTCGATATGATCACCGATACCATCAACTCGGCCGTTGCGCTTGCTGTGTCCGGCATCACCCGGGACAAGAATCGCGTGCTCATGGTCACGGGGGCGGGCACGACCAGCTTGATCAACGAGCAGTGTTCGCCGAATACGGTACTTTATGCTTGGGATACGTACGGTATTTCAAACTCGCTGGCCGGGTCGATCACGAAGGCCGGCAAGAAGAACTGGTACTTCCTCACAGTTGACTACGCCCTCGGGCAGGCCATCGAAAAGGATGCAATGAAGGCAATCGGCGCGGCTGGCGGTACGGTCGTCGGCGCACGCAAACACCCGATCGGCACCTCCGACTTCTCGTCCTTTGTATTGACTGCCCAAAGTTCTCGTGCCGACGTCATCGCGCTTGCCAACGCGGGCGGAGACCTGATCAACGCGGTCAAGGCAGCCCGCGAGTTTGGCGTCAGCCAGACGCAGACGCTCGCACCTATGGCAGGAACGATGATGGACGTCCACGCACTCGGACTCGAAGCGGCGCAAGGCATGGTCCTGGTCGAGGGATTTTATTGGGACCGAAACGACGAGTCGCGCGCGTGGAGCCAGCGATTCTACAAGGAGCGGAACAGAATGCCGATCATGCTGCAGGCCGGCATCTATTCCGCAGTCACAACTTATCTCAAGGCGGTGAAGGCGACCGGAACCGATGATGCCAAGGCCGTTCTCGATCATATGCGGAAAATGGAGATCAATGACATCTTCGCGAAGGGCGGTCGGATTCGGGCCGATGGCCGTATGGTGTCCGATCTCTATCTGCTCGAGGTGAAGAAGCCGTCAGACTCAAAGGCGCCCTGGGACTATATGACCGTTCGCGACACGATTCCCGGTGCGAAGGCATATCAGCCGCTTTCAGAGTCGCGGTGCCCGCTTATCAAGCAATAGCAGGCCGTCATCTGGATTCGGACACGACGTACAGCGGTCTCGCGCCGCGAAGGGATACCATTCCCGCGCGGTGCGAATGGTGGATGAACTCCGTTCGTCAGGAACAACTGGCTCGGATCAGGAGGCTGGATAAGCCGATCGTGAGAGACGTTTCTCCCTGCACAAAGTTGAGTGGAAGATGGTGCGACAAGAAAAGCTGTCACGGAAAGTCTGGCCGGCTCGGCTGCCCACGGCGATTGAGTCGCCGGCTGTCTCGCTGTGGGATAGCCTGTCCGTCAGTGCGAGACGCTATCCGAACAAGACTGCCCTGGCGTTCTTTGACTGCCGCATCACTTACACTGAACTGGAGAGCGCGGCCACGCGACTTGCCGCGCAGCTTGCAGCGCTTGGAGTTCAGCCTGGTGATCGCGTGTTGGTGGTCATGCAGAACTGTCCCCAACTTGTTATCGCTCATTATGCGATAGCTCGTGCTAACGCGGTCGTTGTTCCGGTGAATCCGATGAATCGCGCGGCGGAGTTGCGCCATTACATCACCGATGCGCAAGCTACGGTGGCCATTACAACCGGGGATCTTGCAGGAGAGGTCGCTGCCGCGAGCGACGGGATAGAGACGGCAGATTATCTTTGCCACTTGATTGTTACGCAGTTCGCCGATGTCATCGGTTCATCGAATGTTTCATCGTCAGCCATACCTGTGCAGTGGCGGGAATGGCTGACGGCGCATCACCCGTTGCCCGGCCTGAAGCAGGGCGGCGTTCATCATTGGCGGGATGCTCTTCAGGCGCAGGGCGAACTGCCGGATACGGTCGCTGGCCGGGATGATCTGGCGCTCCTTCCTTATACCAGCGGTACAACAGGATTACCCAAAGGTTGCATGCTGACGCACGCAAGCATCATGCACAATGCAGTGGCGACGTCATTCTGGCTTGATGGCACACCGGAAATGGTGAGTCTCGCCGTTCTGCCCCTGTTTCATATCACTGGCCTAGTATGCGTGATGCATGCTTCGATTTTTTCCGGTGGGACTTTGGTGATCATGCCGCGCTGGGATCGCGATGTCGCCGGGCAACTCATCTCACAGCACGGCGTGAGCCACTGGACCTGCATCCCGACCATGATCATTGATCTGCTGGCGAGCCCACAACTCGAGCAATATGACTTTTCCGGCCTTGTTTATATTGGCGGCGGCGGCTCAGCCATGCCTCAAGCCGTCGCTGAACGACTGCTTGATCGGTTCGGGTTGCGGTTTGTCGAAGGCTATGGTCTGACGGAGTCCTCCGCCGTCACGCTGTTCAACCCTTGTGATGCGCCGAAGCTTCAATGTCTGGGCATCCCTTTCATCAGTGTTGATGCGCGGGTAATTGATATTGATACGAACGCCGAGGTGGCGTTAAGCGAGCAAGGTGAGATTGTCGTTCATGGCCCGCAAGTCTTTCGCGGCTACTGGCGTCGCGACGATGCCACGGAGCAGGCGTTCATCACGATCGACGGGAAACAGTTCCTGCGGACCGGCGATCTTGGCTATCAGGACGAGGACGGCTACTTCTTCATCACGGATCGGCTCAAGCGAATGATCAATGCGTCCGGCTACAAGGTATGGCCGGCGGAACTCGAAGCGCTGATGTTTCGGCATCCTGGAATCCAGGAAGTTTGCGTCATCAGCTCTAACGATGCTTATCGCGGTGAGACGATCAAGGCGGTGGTGGTCCGTAAGGCGTCGCATATCGGGCTCACGGAGCAGGACATCATCGATTGGTGCCGGGCGCAGATCAGTGTCTACAAGGCTCCCCGTATCGTTCAATTCGTTGACGCCTTGCCGAAGAATGCATCCGGTAAAATCATGTGGCGAGGGCTCCAGGAAGCGGAATTGGCCCGGTCTCAATAGCTGGCGTCGCGGGGTAGTCCGGCATAGCCTGTTTCCCGACCAAGCTTCCGGTCAAATTTGTCCGGCGGGCGTGGTTGTCAGGTGATGGTGGGTCAGCTACCTGATCCGTTGATGAGCACGAATCCGTGGAGCGGGCAGTCCATGAGCCGGGCAGCGATGAAGCGTACTCGAACGGGAGCTCGAGTCCCACAGGACGGGGCCGGTCTCAGCTATCTGGGCCAGGCCATCGACGAGGGAAAGATCGTCGAGCGGCAAGAGGCATCCGTCGGCCGGATGCGGGGGCACATACTCCTGACGGCCATAGCGTTGTTTGCGGAGCGAGGTTACGAAACCTGCAGCATGCGCACGATTGCCAGCGCGGTCAGCCTGAAGGCGCCTACTCTTTATAACTACTATTCCTCAAAGGAAGCGTTGCTCGTTGAAGCGATTGAATTCGGAATGAACGATTTTTTTTCGTATGTTCTACGAGAGATCGATTCCACACCGCGCAACGATCGTCTGATCGAAATCGCCCGACGTCATGTGGACTACAAGATCCGGCACCGGGTTATCGCGCGTGCAAACGATCGCCTGATCGATCCTCAGTTTGGCAGAATGTTTCTTCCCGAAAAGGAGCGAAAGCATTTTGACAAGCGGCTCGACGATTATCGTTACAGGATTCATGATCTTGTGAATGAAATTGTTGGTTCGGACGAATCCGTCGATCCCATGTTCATAACGTTGTCCGTCATGAATCAGTGGGATAGAGCTGCATATTGGTACAATCCCGAAGGAAAGCGAACTCCGGAAGAGGCGGTTGACCAGATGTTGGTGTTGACGGCTCGCTTGCTCGGACTTGCCGAGGTGCCGCGCCGCGCGAGTAAGAAAGCAAAAGAGAAACTGGCGGCGAAACGTCGAACGGATTCTTGACGCGGCTACTATTTGAATCATCCAAGGCTATTGACCTGCTTTTGCGGGTTCCAAGGATTCCTTGAAGTCGGGCTGTTAGCGGCCGCGCAACGTGGAGGGAGCATACGGTGATGCAATTGCCCGCGATTCATCCGTTTGGCGAGACAATAGGGCTCCGTATCGACGAGCAAGGACCTGGACGAAGCACTTGCTCGCTTGAAGTTGCTCCAGGCGTTCATCACAATCCTCATCAGGTTGCCCATGGCGCCGTGCTTTACGCACTGGCGGACACCGGTATGGGGATTGCGCTTTACCCAACGCTCGACAAGGGTGAGTCATGCACCACCATCGAGATCAAGATCACCTATTTCCGTCCTGCCCCGGCAGGAATCATCCGTTGTGAGACGGTTCTGCTCAACCGCGGACGGGCGATCGCAAATCTCGATTCCCGGCTTTATCTCGGTGACAGGCTGATCGCGCAGGCCAACGGCAACTTTGCAATCCTGAAGCCGAAGGAGTCGGTTGTCGTCGCTTCATGATTTTCACTCATCGCTGGGGCATGCCTTCGGGAATAATGGTCTCGACGATGGATTGGTCCAGCGCTTCATATTCGTGAAGCCCGATCATGGTGTAGAGCTCGGCGCGGGTCTGCATGCGATCGACGGCTTTGTGGGTGCCGCCGTCCTGCGCAATGGTTGCATAAAGTTCCTGCTGGGCCTTGTTGGCGACACGCAGTGACGAGACCGGCCAGATCACCATATGGTAGCCCATCGCCTCAAATTCAGATGCGGTGAAGAATGGTGTCCTGCCGAACTCCGTCATGTTGGCAAGCAGCGGTACGCCTGGCATACGTTTGGCAAACGCACGGAACATCTCCTCTGTGTGGAGTGCTTCAGGAAAAATCGCGTCAGCTCCGGCCTCCATGTAGAGCTTTGCCCGCGCCACCGCGCCGTCGAGGCCCTCGCTTGCGGCCGCGTCCGTGCGTGCGATCACCACCAGATCGCGGCGAGCCTGGGCGGCGGCGGCGACTTTCGCGGCCATATCGTGGGCACCGGCGAGTTTTTTGTCGTTGAGGTGCCCGCATTTCTTGGGCAGAAGCTGGTCCTCAAGATGCACCGCCCCTGCACCGGCATCCTCGAAGGTCCGGACCATGTGCATCACGTTGAGCGCTTCGCCGTAACCGGTGTCACCGTCCACCAGCAACGGCAGGCCCGACGAGCGGACGATCTGGCGCACAAAGAACGTAACTTCGTCCACCGTGATGACGCCCAGATCCGGAAGCCCCATCGACGCCGTCATGGCCGCGCCGGAAAGATAGAGGGCATCGAAGCCTGCAGCCCTGGCCTGAAGCGCAGCCATGCCGTTATGGGCGCCCGGCAAGCGAAGAATGCCGGGACGCTGCAGGAGGGCGCGAAAGCGACGACCCGCGCTCTTGGCGGGAAGATCGGAGGCGACGAGATAGGGCATGCAGAATTCCTTGGAATGACCGTCAGGCAGCACGGACCGAAGAGGACGCTTTGCCCCGTTCTTCGAGCGGCACGAATGTCAGGCTTTCCGGACCGACATAGTTCGCCGACGGGCGGATGATCTTGTTGTCGATGCGCTGTTCGATCACATGCGCGGCCCAGCCGGACGTCCGCGAGATCACGAACAGCGGGGTGAACATCGCGGTCGGCACGCCCATGGCGTGATAGGATACTGCGCTAAACCAGTCGAGATTGGCGAACATTTTCTTGGTCTCGGCCATCACGGATTCGATCCGGTCTGCGATCTCGAACATCCGCATGCTGCCGCCCTCAGCGCTGAGCCGCCGCGCGACTTCCTTGATGACCTTGTTGCGCGGATCGGCAATCGTATAAACGGGATGCCCGAATCCGATCATAACCTCTTTCGCCTCTACCCGGCGGCGGATGTCCGCCTCTGCGTGATCGGCACCATCGTAACGCTTCTGAATTTCGAACGCGACTTCATTCGCGCCGCCGTGCTTGGGACCGCGCAGTGCACCTATAGCGCCGCTGATCGCCGAATACATGTCCGAGCCGGTGCCTGCGATGGATCGCGCTGTGAACGTCGAGGCGTTGAACTCGTGCTCTGCGTAGAGAATGAGCGAGGTGTGCATTGCTCGCTCATGCGATGCCGATGGCTTCCTGCCGTGGAGCAGATGCAGGAAGTGCGCACCGATCGAATCGTCGTCGGTCTCGACTTCGATGCGGCGGCCGTGGTGTGCGTAATGATGCCAGTACAGCAGCATTGATCCGAGCGAGGCCATCAGCCGGTCCGCGATGTCCCGCGCGCCGGGCTGGCCGTGGTCGTGCACTTCAGGCAGGATGCAGCCGAGGGCAGAAACACCGGTTCGCATTACATCCATCGGATGCGCCGCGGCGGGCAGTAGTTCGAGACTGCGCAGCACCGTTACCGGAAGGCCACGCAGCGACTTCAGCCTGGCTTTGTAGTTGCGCAGTTCCGACACCGTCGGCAGGCTGCCGTGAACCAGAAGGTGCGAGATCTCTTCGAATTCGCAGATCTCGGCGACGTCAAGGATATCATAACCTCGATAATGCAGGTCGTTTCCGGTGCGACCCACCGTACACAGCGCGGTGTTGCCAGCGATGACACCGGATAGCGCGACCGATTTCTTAGGCGCAGGTTTTACGTCCATTGCATGGTTCTCCTTTTTACCGGGTCGCCGCGCGCTTTGCCGGCGCGTCGTTTGGCCAATCGAAGATTCCGTGCGTCGTGCGGCTGCCGAGCAGCTTGGCATCGACGGTAAACGTGAGGTCGGTCAGTTCGCCGGCCTTCAGCGTGGGCAAGCGTTCCACCGTGGCGATGAAGCGATCCTGCTCGGCTTGCGCGATCACGCCGTCTGAGAGCGTGCGGAATTTCTTGATGTAGTCCGGCCGCTTGAACGGCCGCGCGCCGAGCGGATGAGCGTCGGCGACGGTGAGTTCGTCGCTGACGACAGATCCGCCCCTGAGCGTGACGACGACGCGGCCGCCGAAGGCTTTTTCCTTCGGATTGTGGCTGTGATACCGGCGCGTCCATTCCGGATCTTCAACCGTCGAAATCTTGTGCCACAGCGCGACCGTTTTTTCGCGACTGGCGCGTTCCGGCGCGTATGATTTCTCGTGATGCCAGCCGCCGTCCTCAAGCGCGACAGCGAAGATGTACATGATGGAGTGGTCGAGCGTCTCGCGGCTCGCCTTCGGGTCCATCTTTTGTGGATCGTTGGCACCCGTACCGATTACATAGTGTGTGTGATGGCTGGTGTGGATGACGATGCTCTCCACCTTCGACAGGTCGCCGATCTTCGAGCCCATCCGCCGCGCCAGATCGATCAGCGCCTGGCTCTGATACTCTGCGGAGTGTTCCTTGGTGTAGGTATCGAGGATCGCGCGTTTCGGCTCGCCCTTTTCCGGCAGCGGCACGGTATACTGCGCCTTCGGGCCGCCGAGCAGATACGCGATGAAGCCGTCCTCGCCTTCCCATGCTGGTGACGGCGCACCCTCGCCGCGCAGCACACGATCGACGGCTTCGATGGCCATCTTGCCTGCGAACGCGGGCGCATAAGCCTTCCAGCTAGAGATCTCGCCCTTGCGCGACTGGCGCGTCGTTGTGGTGACATGCAGCGCCTGCTGCACCGCCTGATAGATCGTTTCGGTCGGCAGATTCAGCAGCGTGCCGATGCCCGCGGCGGCCGACGGACCCAAATGGGCGATGTGATCGATCTTGTGCTCGTGCAGGCAGATGCCCTTCACCAGATCGACCTGGATTTCGTATCCGGTGGTGAGGCCGCGCACGAGATCGGCGCCGGAGAGGCCGCAATGCTGTGCCACTGCGAGGACTGGAGGGATGTTGTCGCCGGGGTGCGAGTAATCTGCGGCGAGGAACGTATCGTGGAAATCCAGTTCGCGCACCGCAACGCCATTAGCCCATGCAGCCCACTCCGGCGAGATGCGCCGGCTTTTGTTGAGGCCGAACACCGTCGCGCCCCGCTGGAACGGATGCGCCTCTGCCTGAGCGCGAGCGCTCGCGACCGGGCGGCGCGCGACGGACGCGGCGGCCACCGCAGCATTGTCAATGATCCGGTTGCCAATCATTTCGATCACATCGGCTTCGACAGCGGCCGGGTCGGATGCGGCTTCCGCGATTTTCCATGCAAGCTGGTCGGCGTGGGCGAGAGATTCGGCCGACTTGTAAGTGCGAACGGTATGTTGCTTCACGATTGTCTTTCCCTGTTCAGGTCAGTTGATGCTTCAGATTGGGTGGAGATCTTTGCGCGATGGCGACCGGCCGGCCGCGCTCGTTGACGGCGACCATCTCGAAATTGCCGCGGGTGACGACGTCGCGTTGTCCGCTGGCAAGGTTTTCGCGGATCATTTCGACGGACACGGTCATCGAACTGCGGCCCTCGCGCTCGACTCGTGCGACGATCTCGATCAACTCTCCGACGGGGATAGGCTGGTGGAATTCAATTTTGTCGGATTCCGCCATCACCACGTTGCAGCGGGCATGGCGCGCGGCGGCGACGAACGCTGCCTTGCCCATCAGCTTCAGCGCGTCGCCGCCGAACAGCGTGCCGTAATGATTGGACAGGCCGGGGAACACCATTTCGACGAAACGGGTTTCGCAGGCTGGCTCAGCGGTCTTGGCAGATAATTGCATCGGGATCGCTCCGGACGGCTTGTCATTCCGTCAGAACTTCGCAATATCTGCATAGTGAAGCGCTTGAGAATGCCTGAAATAGAGAAGTTTTGCGAAGGCTTGTGGTCTGATTTGCAAAGCTTGCAAAGTGAGGCTGTCCGATGAAAAAGACTTTCATGGGTGTGCGGCTGAAGCGGCTTCGCGAGGAGCGGCGGCTGACGCAGGCGGCGCTTGC
>JAGVII010000680.1 GCA_020056155.1 Afipia sp. | reverse complement strand
GCTTTATGCACGACCTGGCTTCAGATGCCCAGCAGCTTGCGAGCATTGGCCTTCAACACCTTGGGCCGCACCTCGTCGCGGATATCGAGCTTCTCGAAATCCGCCATCCAGCGGTCGGGTGTGATTACCGGCCAGTCCGACCCGAACAGCATCTTGTCCTGCAGGATGGTGTTGACGTAGCGCACCAGAATGGGCGGAAAGTATTTCGGCGACCAGCCGGAGAGGTCGATATAAACGTTCGGCTTGTGGGTCGCGACCGACAGCGCTTCTTCCTGCCAGGGGAAGGACGGATGCGCGAGAATGATTTTCATGTCGGGAAAATCCACCGCGACGTCGTCGATATACATCGGGTTGGAATATTTCAGCCTCATGCCGTTGCCGCCGCGCATCCCCGAGCCCACGCCGGTCTGGCCGGTATGGAACAGCGCGATCGAGCCGGATTCGGCGATCGCCTCGTAAAGCGGATAGGCCATGCGGTCGTTGGGATAGAAGCCCTGCATGGTGGGATGGAATTTGAAACCCTTGATGCCGTAGTCGGCGACCAGCTTCCGCGCCTCCCGCGCGCCGAGCTTGCCCTTGGCAGGATCGATGCTGGCGAACGGAATCAGCACGTCGGAATTCTGCGCCGCCAGTTCCGCCATCTCGTAGTTGTTGTAGCGGCGGAAGCCGGTCTCGCGTTCGGCATCGACGGGAAAAATCACCGCGCCGATTTTCTTGGCGCGATAATAGGCCGCTGTCTCGGGCACGGTGGGCGGATGCTTGTGCGGCGACTTGAAGTATTCCGACATCGCGGCCTGGAAATCGTCGTAGCCGTCGTCGCCGTGAGTGCCGCAAGGCTCCTCGGCGTGGGTGTGGATGTCGATGGCGATCAGATCGTCCGGATTGAGCATGCGCATGTCCCGGCTGAGGCGATCCCGCGCCCTGAGCGCGGGTCGCTGTGAATTGATTATAGTCTATAATCAATTTCGCCGGGACGCAACGCGCGGCTTTAGTTGTTGGCGGTGGTCTGGGTCCTGATGTCCTGCGCGGTGCGTTTCAGCGCCACCAGGAACTTCTGCTTTGCCTCCGCCTCGGTCACCGTGCCCGAAATGGTGTTGATGCTGACGGCGGCCACGACATGACCGGCCTGATCGCGCACCGGGACAGCAATGCCGCAGATCGCGGGATCGAGCTCGCCGTCGATCCAGGCGTAGCCCTGCTGCTCCACGTGCGCGAGTTCCTCGCCGAGCTTGATCGGGCAGGTCAGGGTGCGGGGGGTCACCTGCTTGAATTCGATGCTGGAGAGATACTCCGCGCGCTGCTCCGGCGGCAGCGCCGCGAGCAGCACGCGGCCCAGCGAGATCAGATGCGCGGGCAAGCGGCTGCCGATGCCGAGATTGGCGGAGAGAATGCGCCGCGCGGGCAAACGCAGCGCATAGACGATTTCGGTTTCGTCGAGCACCGCCAGCGCGCAGGATTCGCCGATGTCATTGCGGAGATCCTCAAGCGCGCGCTGTGCGTAGCCCCAGTAAGGCAGCGCGTTGAGATAGGACAATCCAAGGCCGAGCGCGCGCGGGCGCAGGCTGAAATAACGGCCGTCGGCCTCGCAGTACTTCAGGGCCACCAGTGTCGCCAGCATGCGCCGTGCCGTCGCGCGCGTCAGTCCCGCCGCAACCGCAGTTTCGGAGAGCGTGTGCCGTCCGGGTGGCCGCCCCAACGCCTCGACCACGGAAAATCCCCGGGCAATCGCGCGGACGAAGCTGTCGCTTTCCTTGGACATTCAAGCTCCCCTCAAATTCCGGCTTGTCAGGTGCTTCAAGCCAGACCATAGTGTTCGTGTAGTGACTATAAAGTTCGCCTGATGAACATAGATGAGAGATTGCCATGGCGCAAGCACAAGCTTTCGAAACGGACTTCTGGAAGGACGAAAATTTGCGAAAGGTCTGGGACGAGATCGTTCCAGGCGAACCGCGCAAGACAATCCCCTACCTGCTGACGAAGGAGGCCATCGCGCTCCTTTGCAAGGCTGTCGGCGAAACCAATCCCCTTTATCTCGATGAGGCCTATGCGAAGACCACGCCCTGGGGCGGGATCATCGCGCCGCCGTCGATTCACATTCTGCTGATGTTCTCCTGCACCGAGGCGGACGACTGGATGCGCTCGCCGGGCACCGTGAACGCCGGTCAATCCTGGAGCTACAACAAGCCCGCGCGGCCCGGCGACACCATCACGCTGCAGGCCCGCGCGCTCGACAAGTTCATCAAGCGCGAGCGGCTGTTCGTGGTTCACGATAACGTCTTCTTCAATCAGCACGGCGACGTGATCTGTTCCGGCCGCGGCCAGACCATCCGGCCGATGTAAGCGCAGGCGAGGAGTTCAAAACATGACGACGACATTCGAAACCCTCTCGGTCGGCGACAGCATCGACGGCCCGAAGTTCTCGGTTTCTCGCGAATCCATTCGCCTGTTCTGCGATGCATCGCTCGATTACAACCCGCTGCATCTCGACGACAACTACATGAAGGGCGATTTTGGCAAGACCAATTTCGGCGGCATCATCATGCACGGCATGAACAACTTCGGGCTGATAACCCGGATGCTGACGGACTGGGCCTATCCGGCGGGCGCCATTCATCGCCGTCTCGAAACGCGCTGGGTCAAGCCGGTGAAGCCGGGCGACACCATCCAGCCGGTGGGAATCATCAAGGCCAAGCAGATCACCAAGAATTCGCGCTTCGTACTGATCGACGTGCTGGTGAAGAACCAGAACGACGAAAAGGTGGCTGTCGGCGAAGCCATGGTGGAATTCCCCCTCGCAGCGGCCGCGGCGGCCTGACCGGGAGCAGAAGCGCGATGTCGGTCGCGATCATTGGAGCGGGAGTTGGCGGACTGACGGCGGCGTTGTCTTTGCACGCCGCCGGCCGCGACGACATTCT
>JAGVII010000403.1 GCA_020056155.1 Afipia sp. | reverse complement strand
GCGACCAGAACGTGCCGCAGCACCTGCAGAACCGGAACTGGCTGGTCGACGCCAACCGCAACGGCTCCGGCCCGCGCGAAGCCGTATTCAAGGTCAACAACATTCTGGGTCTGGTGCGCGCCTGTCAGCAGGGCCTGGGCATCGCCGCGCTGCCGGACTACCTCGTCGAGGACAATAACCGGCTGGTGCAGCTGTTCAGCGAAGCCGACTCGATTCAATTGGATACATATTTTGTTTATCCCGAAGAATTGAAGTCGGTGGCGCGCGTGCAGGTTTTCCGTGATTTTATCGTGAGTAAGGCGCAACGCTGGCCGTCCTGATTGGGTTCAAACGGACGTTTGAGCCCGCATCCTGAGCATGACTGACATTCCGGGATCGGCGTTGTCCGAAGGGGAAATCGAGGCCCATACTATCTCCACACTGAATGAGCGTTCTGCGCACTGTCCCCCTCCTCCAGCGGAACGCGCGCTCAGTTATCCCTCTTGGAAGGTGATTGTGTCGGCCTCACGTGGCCAAAAACTAAACAGGCCGGGCTCTCTAGCCCGGTCTTTTTTCTGCCCATACGTTGACAAGGCAGCCACCTCAAATCACTCTCGGCGCATGATCGCGAATTCGTGCGCAACGCTGTCGAAAAAAGGTCCCCGCCCGGGGACTGGAGATCGACGCGCGCGATAATTGTCTCGCTCAAGCTTGATCCCGAACCCCCGCCGCGAGGACGGGGTTTTTATTTGTCCCGTCTCCGGCCTGACCTGATGGAGATGGACCAATGACCAACCTTCGCTCGCGCCTGCAAGGCCTGTGGCTGCCGCTTATCACGCCGTTTCATGACGGAGATCTCGACGACGCCTCGCTGCGGCGTCTGGTCCGGCACTATGCCGCCCGGCCGATCGACGGAATGATCCTTACCGCCACCACCGGCGAAGGTCTCACCCTGACGACGGAGGAGGCTGTGAGGCTGGTTGCCATCGTGCGCGACGAAGTCGCCAGCAGCGGCAAGGAACTTCCGATCTGCCTCGGCCTGTCCGGCAGCGATACACGGGCGCTGCTGGACACGCTGCGGAGAACGGCTGCGTGGCCGATCGACGGCTATCTGATCTCCTGTCCGTATTACTCACGGCCAACGCAAAACGGGATGATCAGGCATTTCAGCGCCCTTGCCGACCGGGCCGCGCATCCCGTCATGATCTACAACATTCCCTACCGGACCGGCGTCAATCTCGGCAATGATGCGATGCTGCAACTGGCAGATCATCAGAACATCGTCGGGCTCAAGGATTGCTGTGCGATCCGCGCTCAATCCATCGAACTGCTGCACCGGCGCCCGGCCCGTTTTGCGGTGCTGACCGGCGAGGATGCGCAAACCTGGGATGCGCTGGCCGACGGCGCAGACGGCGCCATTCTCGCATCGGCGCATATCGAAACCGAAGCTTTTGCGTCGGTCGTCAAGTTGCTGGCGGCGGGCGACCGAGACGGAGCGCTGATCCGCTGGCGCTCGGTCTCCGATCTGACGAAGCTTTTGTTTTCCGAACCGAGCCCCGCGCCGATCAAGTACTGGCTGTGGCGCACCGGACTGATCGACAGCCCCGAGCTGCGCCTGCCGATGACGGAGGTCAGCTCGGAACTCGCGGCGCGGCTCGACCGGGACATCGCAGCCCGCACTAGTGCAACCGCGCCCGCGCCAGCCGCAGCGCATTGCCGATCACGCTGACCGACGACAGCGCCATGGCCGCCGCGCCCAGCATCGGCGACAGCAGGATCCCGAATACCGGATACAGCACGCCGGCCGCGACCGGAACGCCTGCCGCGTTATAGAGGAAGGCGAATACGAGGTTCTGACGGATGTTGCGCATGGTCGCGCGCGACAGCTGGCGCGCCTCCACCAGCCCGATCAGATCGCCGCGCAGCAGCGTGATGCCAGAACTCTCGATCGCCACGTCGGTGCCGCTGCCCATGGCGATGCCGACATCGGCGGCTGCTAGCGCGGGCGCATCGTTGATGCCGTCGCCGGCCATCGCCACCACGCGGCCCTCGCCGCGCAGCATTGAGACCACGTCGCCCTTGCGTTCGGGCAGGACGTCGGCCTCGACCTCGGTGATGCCGAGCGTCTTCGCCACGGCCTGCGCCGTGGTGACGTTGTCGCCGGTCAGCATGACGATGCGCAGCCCGTCGTCGCGCAACTGCCGGAGCGCATCCTGGGCGCCCGGCTTGACCGGATCGGCGATGGCAATGACGCCGGCGGCACGGCCATCGACCGCCACGTAGATCGCGGTCGCGCCGCGCTCGCGCTGCGTCCGCGCCTCGGCCTCGAGCGCCGCGATGCCGATGCTCGACTGCTGCATGATCACGGCATTGCCGATCACGATGCGGCGGCCATCGACCGTACCAATGGCGCCCTTGCCGACGGGGGAATCGAAGTCCTGCACGTCGCCGAGTTCAATGCCTTCTTCCTTCGCCGCGTTCAGGATCGCGAACGCCAAGGGATGTTCGCTGGCGCGCTCGACACTGGCGGCGAGCCGCAGCAGTTCGTTGCGCGAGATCCCATCGGCGGCGGCAATCGCCACAACCTTCGGCTTTCCTTCCGTGAGCGTGCCGGTCTTGTCGATCACCAATGTGTCGACCTTCTCCATCCGCTCCAGCGCTTCGGCGTCACGAATGAGAATGCCGGAACGCGCGCCACGGCCAACACCGACCATGATCGACATCGGGGTGGCGAGACCGAGCGCACAAGGGCACGCGATGATCAGCACGGTCACCGCCGCGACCAGCGCGTAGGTGAAGCGCGGCTCCGGACCGAATACGGCCCACGCCGCGAACGCCGCAACCGCCACCGCGATCACCACCGGAACGAACCAGCCCGCGACGTGATCTGCCAGACGCTGCACCGGCGCGCGCGAGCGCTGCGCCCGCGCCACCAGATCGACGATCCGCGCCAGCATGGTGTCGCGGCCGATCTTCTCGGCACGGATCACGAGCCCGCCGCTCTGATTGACCGTGCCGCCGATCACCTGGGTGCCCACGGCCTTCTTCACCGGCATCGACTCGCCGGTGACGAGGGATTCATCCACCAGCGACGAGCCTTCGGTCACGACGCCGTCGATAGGAATTTTCTCGCCCGGCCGCACCCGCAACAGATCGCCCACCGCAATGGCGTCGATGTCGATGTCCTCGTCGCCCGCCGGCGAGATGCGGCGGGCGGTCTTCGGCGCCAGGCCCAGCAACGCACGGATCGCGCCGGAGGTTTGCGCGCGGGCGCGCAGTTCGAGCACCTGACCGAGCAGCACCAGAACGGTAATCACCGCGGCCGCTTCGAAATACACCGCGACCGCGCCGTGGTGATCGCGGAATGCGTCGGGAAACACCTGCGGCGCCAGGGTCGTGACCACGCTGTAGACATAGGCCACGCCGGTGCCCATCGCGATCAGCGTGAACATGTTGAGGTTGCGCGTTTTGACCGACTGCCAGCCGCGCTCGAAGAAAGGCCAGCCCGCCCACAGCACCACCGGGGTCGCCAGCGCGAACGACAGCCAGTTGGATGTCTGCGCCGGCAGCAGGTGCATGCCGCCAAGATGCGCCGCCATGTCGATGACGAACACCGGCAGCGTCAGCGCCAGCGCGATCCAGAACCGGCGCGTCATGTCGATCAGTTCGGGATCGGGCTTGTCGTCGAGCGAAACGGTCTCGGGCTCCAGCGCCATGCCGCAGATCGGGCAGCTTCCCGGCCCGACCTGACGCACTTCAGGATGCATCGGGCAGGTATAGACGGTGCCTTCCGGCAGTTTCTCTTCAGGCGCGGACGGTTTCGGCGCCAGGAACTTTTCCGGCTCGGCCTCGAAGCGCGTGCGGCATCGTCCCGAGCAGAAGAAGTAGTCCTGCCCCTTGTAGTCGAGGCGATGCTTGGTCGTCAGCGGATCGACGCGCATGCCGCAGACCGGATCGATGACCCGCCCGTCGGCATCGGCATGCGCATGGTGCGCGTGGACATGACCGGCATGATCGTGGCCGGCGTGATCGTGTCCGCCGCAACAACTTTTTCCGCCGTCCGTATTTGCAACCACGATCGCACTCCTTGACCTGTATACCCTATGGGGGTATATAGATCGTCATGCGCGAGGAAATCAAGACGTCCTGCCTGAAAAGGCTGAAACGGATCGAAGGCCAGGTTCGCGGTCTCGCGGGCATGGTCGATGACGATCGCTATTGCATCGACATCGTCACGCAGATCGCGGCGGCGCGCGCGGCATTGCGGCGGGTCGAGGAAGAGATCCTGCGCGACCACGTCGCCCATTGCGTCGAGCATGCGATCGCGTCGGGCGACAAGGCCGATCAGCGCCGCAAGATTGCCGAACTGATGGATGTGGTCAGCCGCGCGGATCGTTAGGTTGATCCGATCACCGGGTTACCTCTTCGCGACATGGTTGATCGCGCGTTAGCTTGGTAACGGCGGCAACTGATGCGCCATGCATGCAAGAAATACCTGCGCCACAACGGCTTTCGTCATTTGTTCGCTGCGCGCACATACCGTCGTCCAACTGACCGCAAGCTCCGCACACGCATAGGTCGAAGGTGCATCGGGGAATTTACGTGTTCTTACGCAATTCCCCGGTACCTGCCGAAGCAATCGCTTGTTCTCGCGTTGTGCAGGTCGTTCGATGTTCAAGGTCTACAACTGTATCGCCACCGCCCACGATTTGTGGCTCGTGGGTCTCGCGGCTGTCATTTGTACGCTGGCTTCGTTCGCCGCCATCAGCCTGCTGAGACATGCACGGCGGTCGGCCGGCCGAATGCGCCCGGTCTGGCTCGCGGTGTCCGCGATTTCGACCGGCTTCGGCATCTGGTCGACGCATTTCATCGCGATGCTCGCGTACTCGCCCGGGATTCCAAGCGGCTACAACATTGCCCTCACCGTCCTGTCGCTCGGCGCCGCTATCCTGCTGACCGGCGCGGGCCTTGCGATGGCGATGCTGCCCGCATGGCGGTTCGGGCCGTGGCTCGGCGGCGCCGTCGTCGGAGGCGGCATCGCGACGATGCACTATCTCGGCATGGCGGCCTTTCAGATCGGCGGCGTCATCCTGTGGGATTCGACCCTTGTCGCGGCCTCGATCCTGCTCGGCACGCTGATCGGCGCAACCGCTTTGCCTTCAGGTCTCCACGCCAGTTCGCAACGCTGGCGAACTGCCGGCGCGCTGCTGCTGACGCTCGCGATTTGCAGTCATCATTTCACGGCTATGGGCGCGGTGGCGATCATTCCCGATCCCACGGTCACGATCCCGCCGGCCGCGATCCCCGCCGGATGGCTCGCCATCGGCGTCGCCGTTTCGAGCTTTACCATCATCCTGCTGGCGCTGGGCGCCGCCGCTCTCGACATCCACGACCAGCGCCGCTCCGTGCTTGAAGCCGACCGGATGCGCGGTCTGGCCAACGCCGCGGTCGAAGGCCTGCTGGTCTGCGACGGCGACATCGCGGTGACCGCGAATACGAGTTTTGCGAATCTTGTCGGATCGTCGTCGGACAAACTGATCGGCGCCAGACTGGAAGCCTACATTCCCGACGCGGATGCACGCGCAAAACTGCTGGCCGCTCCGAACCAGCCGGTCGAAGCCGAATTGCGCCATATCGACGGATCCATGATCCCGGTCGAACTGATCCTGCGTCCGATCGATTTCGCCGGGCAGGCGCATCACGTCATCGCTGTCCGCAACCTGCAGGCACGCAAGCAGGCCGAGCAGCACATCCGTTATCTCGCCCATCACGACGCGCTGACGTCGCTGCCGAACCGTGGCAGCTTCCACGCGCGGCTCGATCATGAAATCGCGGCGGCCAAGGCCAACGGACAAAAGTGCGCGGTGCTGTGTTTCGACCTCGACAGGTTCAAGGAGATCAACGATCTGTTCGGACATGCCGCCGGCGACAAGGTGCTTCAGGCCGTCGCCTCCCGCGTCTCCGCGCTGCTCGACAACACCTGCATGGCCGCGCGTCTCGGCGGCGACGAATTCGCGGTGCTGATGCCCGAGCTGTCCAGCCCCGCGGCGGCGGGACAACTGGCCGACGATATTCTCGCGGCGCTGCAGCCCGGCGCCGACAAATCCGACAATGACAATCTGACTTCGTGCAGCATCGGCATTGCGATCTGCCCGGACGATGCCGACAACCGCGAAACGCTGCTCACCCACGCCGACACGGCGCTCTATCGCGCCAAGACGGAAGGCCGCGCCACCTACCGCTTCTTCGAGGCGAGGATGGGCGCGGAAGTGCACGACCGCAGGGTGCTGGAGCACGACCTGCGCCAGGCCGTGGCGCGCGGCGAATTCAATCTGGTGTATCAGCCGCAGGAAGACATTCAGACCCGCAGCGTGGTCGGATTCGAGGCCCTGCTGCGCTGGACACATAAAACGCGCGGGCCGATCTCTCCGGCCGTGTTCATTCCGATCGCCGAAGAAACCGGCGCCATCCTCGGAATCGGCGAGTGGGTGTTGCGCGAGGCCTGCAAGCAGGCCGCGAGTTGGCCGCAGCCGCTGACGATCGCGGTGAACGTCTCTGCCGTGCAGATCTACAGCGACCACTTCGTGCAGCTGGTGCACGAAGTGCTGCTCGAAACCGGCCTCCCGCCGGACCGGCTCGAACTTGAAATCACCGAGACCGCGCTGGTGCGCGATCTCAACCGCGCGCTCACCACGCTCCGGCGCGTCAAGGCGCTCGGCGTCCATATCGCGATGGACGACTTCGGCACCGGCTATTCGTCGCTGTCGAATCTGCGCGCCTTCCCGTTCGACAAGATCAAGATCGACGGCTCTTTTATCAAATCGGTCAACACCAATGCACAGGCCGCGACCATCGTGCGCGCGGTGCTGGGCCTTGGCCGCGGCCTCGGTCTGCCGGTGCTGGCGGAAGGCGTCGAGACGCCGGCCGAACTGGCGTTCCTGCAATCCGAACTCTGCAACGAGGTTCAGGGTTATCTGGTCGGACGCCCCGCGCCGATCGCAACCTTCGCAACGCTCACCCATGCCGGCAGCACGCTCGCCACGGGCGACGACGTCCGCATCCTGCTGGCGCAGTCGGCCTGAGAAAACCTGAAAGACCGGCCGCTACAGACTCCGAGCGGCAAGGCCGTCAGCTAGCGCAGATATATGGCGGCGCCACCATTGCGTGACGCCGCCATGCACTATGACTCTGCTACCGGCATTGCGGGCAGGTCGTTTCAACGCACGACGATATCCCATTCCATCTCATAAATGCCGTCGTGGCCACGAAACTCCGCCACGCCCGAAGCGTTTTGCGGCACGGTCCCGACCGGCGTTGATGCATCGATTTTCGCCTTGATTGCCACCGGCGCGAAAAACTTGTCCTTCGACCAGTCGATCAGTGCGCTGACCGCTGCACCGGCAAATTTCACCGAGTACAGGGCAACCGCAGTGACCAGGGCGCCGATGAAAGCGTCGCCCACCTTCTCGCCGATCGGCTTCGAGTCGGGTTGCTCGCTGACAGCGGTACCAGCGGCGGCCGTGCGCACGGCGGTAGCCATGGCGGTGCGACCGAAACCCCTTTCAGCGACCGTCCAGCGGCCGCCCATGCCAGCCCCGCGCCGGCCCGTCGCAGAAAACCGCCCTGCATCGGGACGCGACAGGTAGCCAGGCAGGGCCACGGCTCGCGCCTGCGGCACCGACAGCTGCACCTTCTCCAGTTTATCCTTGAGCGACTCTTCGTAGATTTTGACGAAAGCCTCCCAGGCCTTCTTGAGGCCATCGCCTTCCCGCAACTGCGATTCGATCAGCACGACGGAGAATCCCAGTTCCACCTCACTGGTCGCACCGGCGAGATCGAGGGTGACAACCTCCTTCGGGGGATTGAAAGTCTTGACATCGCCGTCATCGAAGTCGTCGTAAATATGGACTCGTCCGCTGTTTTTTGTCGAGCCGCGCAAATCCGCGGAAAACACCGCGCATCTGATTTCATCATTGCCGAATTTCTCGCGGAAGCGCCCGCCCATTTCGTCGCGGCACTTGACGCTACGGATTCTGAACGTTGCAGTGTTCGCCATAACACGCTCCATTGTGTTGCCGTCCCGGCTCCCTGTTCTCACGGGAATGGATCGCGGGCTGTGATCGGGTTCACACAACGAAAAAGAGATGGGCGAGCCCTTGCATTTTGCCGCGCGCGAACGCCCGCATCCTGCTGGCGCAGCCGGCCTGACGGGTTCTGGTCTTTGGGACGGATGAGGAGTGGTACAGTTGGGTGGGATCGAACCACCGACCTCCGGATCCACAATCCGGCGCTCTAACCAGCTGAGCTACAACTGCATTTTCAATCGAACGGCCGCTGGAGGCGGCGCCCGCCAGGGGCGGCGATTTCGCGGGAAACTAGGTGCAACGCCGCGCTTTTGCAAGACGCTTTGACCTGCCGAACGGGCGTCGCGAACAGCTCGCTATTGGGTCGCCCCGGGAACGCAAAAGGTTCATCCGGTGCGCCTGCCCGGTAACCGGGGCCCCGGTCAGAGACCGGGTTTGAAGGCCTTTGCCGCGCCGGTGGCGATCGGCTCGACCGCCTCGGCCGCGACTTTGTGGGTCAGCGTGGCCAGGTTCTGCGACTGCGCGCTCAGAACCTCGAGCTGCCTGCGGGCATGGGCATTCATCAGTTCGAACGCTTCCGGAAGCGATTTCACGCCCATCAGGCTCTGGGTAAAGGCGAAGGCCGCCTCGGTGTTGGTCTGGGCTATCCCGATCACCGCCGAGGTGAGGTCACCGGCGCCCTTGGTGGCCGAGGTGACCATCGCCTCCAGCGCGCCGTTGTTGGAAACCGCCGCGTCCTTGAGCTTCTGATAGCTGCCCTGCGCCTGGAAAACCCCCATTTCCGCAAACGCGCGGAACTGCTCCGGAACCTTGAAGGGGACGACGGAAAACGGATCGTTCGCGCTCATGGGGGGATTCCTTGTGTGTCTGGATTGAAATGGCCGGGACGATGAAGCCGGCCGCGCGGAGCACAGGGGTCCGGCGCAGGATCAGTCTCTATTCGGCACTATAGGCCGGACGTTGTGCATTGCAACAAAATATCGGCCTGGCCCCGGCATGGCTGACCCGGCCCTTGGGCCGGATCAAGCCTGTGTTGTTGCGTAACGCGCCCAAAGACGGACTATTTGGGTTTGCTGGCGTCCATGGCCGCGCGGGTCACCGCCTGCCCCATTTCGCTGGCCTGCTCGGCGAGCGCACGCATCTGGCCCTGAACGTATTCGGTGTGCAGGCGCATCACCTCGGTCAGATCCTTGGCGTGAATCAGCTGCTGGGCATACGCCAGCGAGGACTGCACGTTCTTCTCGGCGAACGAGATGGCCTTGGCGCTGATGTCCTTGGCAGCCTCGCCGGGGGCACCGAACGACGATCCGCCGAACGCAGACGCGGTCTGCTGCGCGCTGCTGATGAAGGATTCAAAGGCCTTGCGCGCCTGCTCCAGACTCGCTTCCGCCATCGACCGCATTTCCTTCGGAATCTCGAACTGATTGCCTGCCATGTTGCACCCTCCTGTTACATGCGAGCCCGTCTGGCCGGACCCGTATCTCGCAATTCACCGCCGGGTGACACCACATTTGACGCAGCGCAACGACAGTTCCTGCCGCCTCATCGTGAACGTTTGAATAGCTTTTGCAACACCCAACGCCCGAGCGGCGCTCGGGTTCAGCGCATGCCTGAGGAATTAACGTTATCGCGGGTTTTGGAGGGGTAGTGTGACGCTGCACTGGTGGACCTTGCAGCAACCGCGCCATACTAATCTTTTGTTAAGACTGCCGAACCCAACTCCGGCGCCGCGATCCGGCGCCACGAAAGCGAGTCAGAGGCCCATTGTCCGATATGAGCGAAGCCGACTTCCAGCTCCACGGCATCCGCGATCCGCGCCTTGCGGTTCACGCGACAAGCGGCTCGCCTGCGTGGGTCTGGTCGCTCGACGGCGCGCGCATTCTCTGGGCCAACACCAT
>JAGVII010000632.1 GCA_020056155.1 Afipia sp. | reverse complement strand
GGGCGCGGCTGGACCCAGCCCGGCGGGCGGCCTCATGCCGAACCGGAGGCGCTGGAGCGTGCCGGGGACGCGGCGCGCGGGGCGACGCTCTACGTCACGCTGGAGCCGTGTTCGCATGTCGGGAAATCACCGCCCTGCGCCGATGCCATCATCGCTGCGGGCATTGCGCGCGTTGTGTCCGCCATCGAAGATCCAAATCCCGAGGTCGGCGGGCAGGGCCACGCGCGGCTGCGGGCTGCCGGCATCCAGGTCGAGATTGGTCTTTGCGGGGACGAAGCTGCTCGCGATCACGCCGGGCACTTCCTGCGCGTCGGCGAGAAGCGTCCGTTCGTCGTTTTGAAGCTTGCCGTGTCCGCTGACGACAAGATCGCGTCGGCGGGTCATCGGCCGGTCGCCATCACCGGGGAGGCCGCCAAGGCGCGGGTGCATCTGCTGCGCGCGCAGAGCGATGCCATTCTTGTCGGGATCGGCACGGTGCTGGCCGACGATCCGCTGCTCACCGTGCGCCTGCCGGGGCTGGAAGCCCAGTCTCCGGTTCGCGTGGTGCTCGACCGTGCGCTGCGGCTGCCGGGTGAAAGCAAGCTTGTGCACTCTGCGCGGCAGACACCCCTTTGGGTGATGACGTCAGATTTGTCGGAGGCGCCAGCCGCGATGAAACTGGGGGCTGCCGGCGCACAGGTCTTGAGGATACCCGTAACGACCGAGCCGCCACCGGGCCTCGATCTCAAGGCCACCCTGAGGGTGCTCTCCGGGCGCGGAATCACGCGGCTGATGGTGGAGGGCGGCGCGCGGGTGGCGTCGTCGTTCGTGAGCGCCGGTCTCGTTGACGAGGTCTGGCTGCTGCGCGGGCCGAATGACATCGGCATGGATGGTATTCCGGCCCTTGATAGGCAGCCGCTGTCTATCATCACCCAGTCGCCTCGCTGGCGCGCGCGTGCTACCGAGGCCTTGGGTCAGGATACTCTGACAGTCTATGAGCGCGATCGGCAGGCAGTAGTTTGATCTCGATGTTTGCAACAAGCGAAATCTTCACCTCTCCGGTGGGGAAAGGTCGGATCGCGTTAGCGATCCGGGTGAGGGCGCACGCTCTCCCGATGGATTTTACGCCCTCACCCCAACCCTCTCCCCACGGGAGAGGGAGCGCATCGCGTTTCCGCGCAGCTATCAGACCATCATTGGGTTGGAACTGACATGTTCACCGGCATCATCACCGACCTTGGCGAAATCACCAGCATCACGCCGACCGCGCAGGGACAGTTGCACCGGCTTCGGATCGCGTGCCGCTATGACCAGTCCACTATCGCGGACGGGGCGTCGATCGCCTGCAACGGCGTATGTCTGACCGTGGTGCAATCCGGTGTCGAGCAGGGCAGGACATGGTTCGATGTCGATGCCGCCGCCGAAACGCTGCGGCTGACGACGGCGAAGGGCTGGGGCAAGGGGACGCGCCTCAATCTCGAACGTGCGCTCAAGATCGGCGATGAACTCGGCGGGCACATCGTTGCCGGGCATGTCGACGGCATCGCGACGATTATCGTGCGCGAGGATCTGCCGGACATGGCGCGGTTCGAACTGCGCGCACCGCGCGATCTTGCGAAGTTCATCGCGGCGAAGGGATCGGTGGTGCTCGACGGCGCTTCGCTGACGGTCAACACCGCCGTCGACGATACGTTTTCCGTTCTCATTATTCCGCATACCCTGCAGGTGACGACGCTGAGCGACTGGCGCGTAGGGTCGGAAGTCAATCTCGAAATCGATCTGATGGCGCGCTACGCCGCGCGACTGATCGAGATGAAATAGAAACCTGCCGGAGCGCCGCGTGGCACGGGCAGGCGAGGCGGAGCGATGGGATTGGCATGCGTAAGCAACTCACCGATCACCAGGTCGAGGTCTTCCGGGAACGGCTGCTTCGCGTGGCCGAGAAACTCTTTGCCAGGCACGGCGTCGCCGGCGTTTCGATGCGCCAGATCGCGCAGGCGCTGGGCTACAGCCAGACCGCAGCCTATCGCTATTTCGCCAACAAGGACGAAATTCTCGTCGCGATGCGGGCGGCTGCACTGGACCGCTTCTGCGGGCACCTCGAAGCGGCGTTCGATCCGGCGAGGGATGCGCGCAAGAACGCACGTGCGGTCGGGCAGGCGTTTCTCGATTTCGCGCTGAAACATCCCGACACCTATCGGCTGATCTTCTTCACGGAAAATCTTGAAGAGGCGATTGCTCCGCAGTTCTCCGCAACAATGACGCGCTTCCGCGCGACCATGACCACCTATGTGCAGGCGCTTGTCGATGCCGGGCAAATCGAGGGCGACGTCAGGACGTTGGGCGAGACGTTTTTCTCCGCCGCCCATGGCATCGTCATGATGCACATGAGCGGCCTGTTGCCGACGGTCCGCGCGCGGGACGAATTACATCGTGCATCGATGCGGCTCATTGCCAGAGGCGCGGGGATGTCCGGCGGCGCGCAGGCCGGTGCGAAGCCTGTGCGAATTGCGGCAAGCGGGCGTTCGCGTAAAACTTGACGCTGTTAAATTAATTAAATAGCGTGCCGCCAAAATCGCGATGCGCTCCGGCGTAATCGGCTGAGACAGTTCAACGGGGGATTCAGATGCCGCTTTTCAGCGATTATCCGGTTGCAACACTCAAGGACGTCATCAAGTTCGAGTCCGAGAAGACGCTCGAACAGCGCTACGACGCGCGCAGCGTCTACGACATCTTTGCGAAGAGCGCGGCACGTTACCCTGACCGCACCGCGTTGACCATGCTGATGACAGGCGCCGACGACGAGACGCCGCGTCTGGTCAGCTACCGGCAGATGCTCGATGGTGTCACCCGCGCGGCGAATTTTTTCGCGAGCCTTGGCGGGCCGGGCGCGGGCGTCGCCTACATCCTTCCAAGTCTGGTCGAGACCCACTTCACGCTCTGGGGGGCGGAAGCTCAAGGTTACGCGGTGCCGATCAACTTCCTGTTGCAGGCTCAAAACATCGCGGATCTCGTCCATGCGTCGGGTGCAAAGATTCTCGTGGCGCTGGGTCCGCATTCGCAGCTCGACATCTGGCAGAAAGCGGTCGAGGTCGGAAAGCTGCTGCCGGACATCAAGCTTGTGCAGGTGTCGCTCTCCGATGCGCCTCTGCCGGAGGGCGTGTTGGGATTTTGGCCCGGCTTGAATGCGCATGAAGGCAATACGCTAATCTTTGGCAAGGCGAGGGGCGGCGATGATGTCGCCGCTTACTTCCACACCGGCGGCACGACTGGTTCACCGAAGCTCGTCACCCATACGCATCGCATGCAGATCGCGGCGGCATTCGGCGGCACGGTGCTGCAGGATCTGAGTGAGACCGATGTCATGACCAACGGCCTGCCGTTGTTTCATGTCGCCGCGACGATTTCCTGCGGACTGTCGTTTTTCATCGCGGGCGC
>JAGVII010000758.1 GCA_020056155.1 Afipia sp. | reverse complement strand
TCATTGTCACAGTCGGCATTCTTGGCCTCCGTATCGTTGCGGCATCGCCTTCCGGCTACGCCTCCACTGAGATCACAACTTCGGGTTCGTCTTCCTTCTGGTGATAAACCATGGACGCC
This sequence comes from Afipia sp., assembly GCA_020056155.1. Classification (GTDB taxonomy): domain Bacteria; phylum Pseudomonadota; class Alphaproteobacteria; order Rhizobiales; family Xanthobacteraceae; genus Afipia. The sequence continues at coordinate 2,654 of JAGVII010000758.1, read as the reverse complement.
GACAACAGGCCGTCCAGTTGGTTGATCAGTTCGTAGGTCTGGATCGTCTCGCCGTCGCCATCGGCCTCGATGGTGGCGATGATCTTGCCTTCGGGCGAAACAGCGGCAACTTCGACGCCGTCGATGACATCGAGCGCGGCAGTCAGCGCCTCCACGTGTTGGGGATGCGGGATGATGATGATGCTGGACAGGTTCATGGTCTGTTCTCCAACGCTGCGCAACTTGCAACGCCCTTCGATCGAGCGGACACTGGACATGCTAGACACGCGCGAGCAAGCCGCAAGATGGGCGGCGGCGACCGGAGAGGCCCGTCCTACCTACAAATAGGTAGGCGCGAATCGGCGATGCGGAATCGCCCGCTTGTAGAATCAACGACGTGTGGCGAACCGGGCCGGCAACGGCCTGGCGAGGACATCAACCGGAATCCACTGGAAGTCATCCGAAATACTCCACCATGAAGCGCCTGTTCCCCGTCTTCAGCGATGCCTTGCGCGGTTCCGTACTCGTGCGGACCGCCTTGATGATGGGCGTGCTGGCGCTGTTGTCGCTGACCTCGATCGTGATTTCGGCGGTGATCGCCGATGACATCAGCGGACGCGCCAACGCGGTCAACGTCTCCGGCTCGCTGCGCTTTCTCAGCTATCGCACCCTCAGCGAAGTGCTACAGCCCGGAAAGCGCGCAGGGGCACTGGAAACGATGAAGGTATTCGAGCACCGGCTGCTGAATCTCGAGCGCTTCGTTGTCTCCAAGTCGCGTCAGGGCGCACCCTCGGAGCAGGCAGTGTCCGCCGTGCTGGCGCGCTGGAACACGCAGATCCGCAACCTTGAACTGGCCGCTTCGCAGGGCGATGCTTCGGCATTGCAGCAGGTGGCGATCGAAATTCCCGACTATGTCGACCAGATCGATCGGGTCGTCTATCTGATCGAGATCGAACTCGAAGACAAGGCACGACTGCTGCGGGTGGTGCAACTGGCGCTGCTGGCCGCCATCGTGCTAGTGAGCATACTGACCATCTGGATGCTGCACCGACAGCTGGTGCAGCCATTGGCGCATTTGGTTCAGGCAGCGAAGATGGTGTCGGCGGGCTCCTTTTCGGCGCGGGTCGACCATGTCGGGCGCGACGAGCTCGGTCAGCTCGGCGGAGCCTTCAACGGCATGATGGACGAGCTCTCGGCCATGTATGGGCATCTCGAAGACAAGGTCACGGAGAAAACGGCGGAACTGACCCGCACCAACCAGTCGCTCGAACTGCTCTACCGGATCAGCCAGCAGCTTTCGGCCAGCGACCTGACGATGGAGAAGGTGCAGGCTGCGCTGCATGACGTCGAGGCCGAGCTCGGCCTCGGCCACTGCCTGATCTGCATCAGCGAGAACGGCCAATTGCCGGCGCACCAGATCACCGGCGACCTGACCGCCGATGAGCTCAAGGATCTGCGCAACCACGTGGACTGTGCCTGGTGCTTCAGTCAGGCCGGCATGGACGTTGACCAGCAGTCGCAGGACCGTGCGATGATCACACTGCCGATCGGTGACGGCGACCTGCTGCGCGGCGTTTTGCCGGTCATGATCCGCGATGCGCCGCTGCCGCGCGAGAAAGTGCGCATCCTCGCGACCGTCGGCCGCCACGTCTCCCACGCGCTGCTCAATATGCGGCGAGCGGAGGAAAAGCACCGCATGGCGGTGCTCGAAGAGCGCAGCGTGATCGCCCGCGAACTGCACGACTCGATCGCCCAGTCGTTGAGCTATTTGCAGATCCAGGTCACCCGGCTGAAGAAGAGCCTCGAACAGGGCGGCGATACCAACGCCATCGCTGAAGAGCTAAAGCAGGGACTTTCCGGCGCATATCGGGAACTCCGGGAACTGATCGCTACCTTCCGCCTGCGCATCGACGAACGCGGTTTCAATGTCGCACTCCAGGAGACCGTCGCTGAGTTTTCCGAGAAACTGGGTTTTCCAGTGCGCCTCAACAACGCGCTCTCGGGCATCGTGCTCTCGGGCAACGAAGAGATGCACGTCGTACGCATCGTCCGCGAGGCACTTTCGAACATCGAGCGCCACGCCGAGGCGCATGCCGCGAACGTCGACATCGTCGTCGACGCCTTCCACTCGGTGACGGTCCGCGTCGCCGACGACGGCAAGGGCTTCGATCGAACCAAGACGCCCACCGGACATTTCGGCGTCAATATCATGCACGACCGCGCTCAGATCCTCGACGGCCGCCTCGAAGTGGAGAGCGCGCCGGGCGCCGGCACGGTCGTCACCCTTCAATTCCTGCCGCTGAAGGTGCGGCAGGCCTCTCCCGAACTCGCCTGAGCCAACGGACATCGACATGACAGACAACACCCGCGTCCTCATCATCGACGACCATCCACTTTTTCGTCGCGGCGTCAGCCAGTTGCTCGGCCTCACCGAGGGCTTCGCCATCGTCGGCGAAGCGGCCGGCGGCCGCGAGGGCATCGAGCTGGCTAAGCAGCTGGACCCCGACCTGATCCTGCTCGACCTCAACATGAAGGGAATCAACGGGCTGGAAACGCTGCGCACCCTGCGCGACATGGGTAGCGACGCGCGCATTATCCTGGTCACGGTGTCCGATGCGCCCGAGGATCTGATGGCGGCAATTCGGGCCGGTGCCGACGGCTACATCCTCAAGGAC
>JAGVII010000516.1 GCA_020056155.1 Afipia sp. | reverse complement strand
CCTGCTGCTGACCACTTTCACCGACATCGTGGCCTCGCTGATCGGCGAGACGCTGACGACCGGAATTTTGCGTGCGGCGTGGGGCAATGTCGCAGCGGACAAGAACGCCAAGGAGCTGAAAAAATGAGCAGCAAGGTAACGATACGTCGCCTGCCTACGGGCGTCCCCGGTCTGGACAACCTGTTGGGCGGCGGTCTGCCGGAGTTTTCGTTCAACCTGATTGCAGGCACGCCGGGAAGCGGGAAAACGACGCTCGCACACCAGATGATGTTCTCGCTGGCCACCCCGGAATACCGGGCGTTGTTCTTCACCGTGCTCGGGGAGCCCCCCCTGAAGATGCTGCGTTATCAACAGCAATTCACGTTCTTCGAACACAGCAAGATTAGTGAATCGATCCGCTTCGTCAATCTGTCCGCAGAACTCCAGGAAGGCGATCTGGATCGTGTCCTGGCCCGCATTGCCGAGGAAGTGCAGGCCTATTCACCCAGCCTTGTTTTTGTGGACTCGTTCCGCTCCGTCGTGCAATCCGTCAAGCACGCGGAGCGGAGCGTGTCCGACCTGCAGCGGTTTGTGCAGCAACTGGGCATGCAGATGACGAGCTGGCAGGCCACCACGTTTTTGATCGGTGAATATCTGGCGCCCGAGGCCGAGTCCAGTCCCATCTTTACCGTGGCGGATGGCATCCTGTGGATGTCGCAAAACATGCACCACAATTCCATGGTGCGCAAAATGCAAGTGGTCAAAATGCGCGGCCAGGCCCAGGCACCGGGTTTGCATACCTTCCGCATCAGCGATTCCGGAATCCGGATTTTCCCGCGCGCGATCGTGCAGCCGGTCGATGCGCTCAAGCCTGCCGCCAAGATGTCCACCGGCGAGCAACGTATTCCCATGGGAATACCCGGTCTTGACGACATGCTGGGAGGCGGCTTGCCGGCCGGCTATTCGATGCTCGTTGTAGGCCCCTCCGGTTCCGGAAAAACCATCCTGGCAACGGAATTTCTTGCCGAAGGCGTGCGCAAGGGCGAACCCGGGGTGGTTGCGGCATTCGAGAAAAGCCCCAGCCAACTGCTGAACACCAAGCTGCATACACTGGTCGATGCCGGGCAGGTGGGGGTGATCGACACGCGTTCCCTGGATTTGTCGATCGACGAAACCCTGCATGACCTGATCGACATGATCCATCGGATGCAGGCCAAACGCGTCGTCATCGACTCCCTGTCCGGATTCGAGCTGGCACTGGCGCCCGAGTTCAGCGAGGACTTTCGCGGCTCGCTGTACCGGATGGTCGCCGAGCTGACCAGCATGGGCGTGACCATCCTGATGACTTCGGAACTGGAAGATCGCTACACCGATTTGCGCTTCAGTCCGTTCGGCAGCGCCTTTCTCGCCGACGCCATCCTGATGCAGCGCTATGTCGAACTCGCGGGCCAGCTCAAGCGCGTCTTTTCGGTCGTCAAGGTTCGCGGCAGCGCACACAGCAAGGACATTCGGCTGTTTGACATCACCGACGAAGGCATTGTGATCGGCGACATCCTGGCCGAATACGACGGCATCATGACGGGCCGGCCCAGGGCCAGTTCCTAGGTAAATGGCCCCGCAATGGAGGGTGGCAATGAACAGCCAGGACAAGAACGGCGCATCTGATGCCGGTGAATCCGACACCCCCAGTCAAGCGGGCACGCGCAGGGAACAGTCCCTTCTCGCCGCCGATGACGCCGTCCTAAGTCGCGAGAAATCAGCGGCAGTGCGGGAAAACGCCGCCGACCTGCGTGAAAATGCTGTCCATCTGCGCGAGGACGCGGCGCATGCACGCGAAGGCGAAGCCCGGATACGCGAAGCGTCCGCCACATCGCGCGAGCGGGACCTTCGCTCGGCCGAGACGCAGGCCGCGTCCGACGATCACATTTCCAGGCTGCAGCAGGCAAACGAACACCTGGTCATCGCGACCCTAGAAGCGAGCGTGATGGCCGAGGAAATCCAGGCCGCCAAAGACACGCTCGAGCATCTGGTTCATTACGACACGCTCACCGGCCTGCCAAATCGGGCGCTGCTGCAGGACCGGCTGGGTCAGGCCATCGAGCTGGCCCGCCGCCAGGACAGGCAGCTTGCGCTGATGTTCATGGACCTGGATCAGTTCAAGCACGTCAACGATTCCCTCGGACATCCGGTGGGCGACCAGCTGCTGCAATCGGTGGCCCAGCGCCTGGTGGGGTGCGTGCGGCACTCGGATACCGTCAGCCGCCAGGGCGGCGACGAATTCGTCTTGCTGCTGCCCTATATCGAACACGCCGCAGACGCGGCGCTGTCGGCGCAAAAGATACTAGCGGCACTGGCGCCGCCTCACCACCTCGACGAACACGCGCTGCATATCGGCGTGAGCATCGGCATCAGCATCTACCCCGACGACGGCCGGGATGGGGAAACCCTGATCAAGTGCGCAGACACCGCGATGTACGATGCCAAGGCAAGCGGGAGCAACAGCTACAAATTCTTTGAGCCGCGCATGAATGCCCAGGCCTTCGAGCGGCAGTCCGTCGAAGCCAGCCTGCGCCTCGCGCTGGACCGGCAGGAATTCGTGTTGTACTACCAGCCGAAAATCGATCTTCAGCGCGGCACGACAACGGGCGTCGAGGCGCTCATCCGCTGGCAGCACCCGCAACGCGGGTTGCTGGCGCCCGCGCAGTTCCTGCCGATCGCCGAAGACTGCGGTCTGATCCTGCCGATCGGCCGCTGGGTGCTGCGCGAAGCCTGCAAGCAGGCCCAGGCCTGGCTGCAGGCCGGCTTGCCGCCCGTCACGATTTCCGTCAATGTCTCCACGGCCGAGTTCCATGCGGCGGATTATCTTGAAAACGTACGCGCGGCCCTTGAGGCAGCACAACTGGAACCGCGCTATCTGGAACTCGATCTGACCGAGCGCGTTGTGATGCGCGATATCGCGTCCACCGAGCCCGTTCTGCATGCGCTCGCCGACCTCGGCGTCAAGCTTGCGGTCGACGACTTCGGCACCGGCTATTCCAGCCTGCGTTATCTGAGGACCTTCCCGATCACCACCCTGAAGATCGACCCGTCGTTCGTCAGCAGGATGCTCGACAATGCGGACGATGCCGCCATCGTCAGCGCGACGATCAGCCTCGCCAAGTCCCTCGGGCTGCGCGTCAGCGCGGAGGGCGTGGAGACATTCGAGCAGGTTCAGTTTCTTCGGGACCGGCATTGCGACGAGGCCCAGGGCTATTACTTCGGCCGCCCGGTGGCGGCCGAAGCAGTCGCTACCTTGCTGCAGAGCGGCGACTCGCCTGCTCCCCGCCCGCACTGAGATTGGCGGATCGATACCGGCCGCAATTTAGGGAGGCGCTAAACAATTCGCTCTTTGTGACCGGCGACCTTGTCTACAAGCGGCGCTATCAGGAAATCCTCGACATCCGCGATGGCAAGCGGCCCCGTCCGGCCACCAGAGCATGCATCATCTCCATGCGGGCGCGAGCGTCGGCATCAGCATCTATCCCGACGATGAGCCGTGTTTCCTGCCTGAAAACGCGGGCTAGAAAATGAAATAGACGATAAGCAGCACGAAAGCAGGCACACCAAGAAGCCACGCCAGAACATATTTTCCCATGATCCATGCTCCTGTTAAGTGGCGCCAAACGCTGACGGCGGGCTCGCCGGCGCAGGAATGGCGCGTAGGTGAATGAAGCGAGCGCCCTCCATCCTCCGATTCATCGCGTGCTCAGCGCATCGCGGCTGGACGCTTGCCAGCGCACCGCGGCGACGTCGTATGAGCCGAAGACCTGCTGCACCGGTTTGCTGTCGGGCAGCACGTAGACGATGGCCCGGCGTGTCGCAAACGTAGGCGCGATATGGGTCTCGTAAAACGCGACCGGCACATTGATGCAGCCATACGAAATGCGGTTGTCGTCGACCGTCGGCGTGGCGAGCCGTTCCAGCCGCCGCTCGCTGGGTTGGGTGGCACGCACACGATGCATCGAGACGGCGGCGCCGTAGTCGACCCAGACCACGTCCTCGCCCTTGAGATTGCGGCCGCGTTCGGCAACGAAGCGTCCGGCGGGAGTCGTCCGTTCCTCCGGCCGCACCTCGGCGATCGGCCGCAACCCGATGCCGGGAACCGAGTCATCGCCCAGCGCAATGCCGAGCAATACCGGGCTCGCGCCGCGCAGGCGCGCTTGGGCGTCGAAGACATAGGCCCGGGCGTAGGGCTTGTCGACGATGATGAAGTCGGCCTGCGCATTGTCGCGCGAATCGGCGATCCAGTCGGCCAGGTGGCGCGCATCCGGCGAGGGCGACTCCGTGCCGAAGTCCGCAAGACGGGCGCTCGCCCGTGGGGCCTCGACCGAGGCCGAGAGGGCTACGGCCTTCAGCGCCGCGAGGCTTCCGGTGAGAAGGTCGAGCGAAATGACGGTCACGGCCGCGGCCGCGCCGACGATCAACCCCTTGCGGAGGGCCGCGATCCTGCAACGTCGCGCATCATTCCGTCCGGAGGGATGAACGGACATCATGCGATACGGTCACCCCGGGGGAACCCCGCACGCCCGGGCCGGCCATCGCCAGCCCGTACGGACATCCGAGCTTATCCGACGGGATGCGCAGCCTCAGTTGCGGTCCGCACGCGCCAGGCGCTGGCCGGACATGCTGTCCGACTGGGTGCTCCCGGTGGTGGAATCCTGGCTCATGGTGCTGGAATCCTGACTCATGGTGCCGGAGTCCTGCTGGCTTGTGGTGGCCGGACTTCCTGTCTGCGGATCGCTGTAGGTGGATTGCGCGTAGACCAGACCGAGCGCGCTCGCCATCGAAATGGCAGCGGCGGTCGAGATAACGATATTTGACGCTTTCATGATCATCTCCTTGGAGTTGGGGACTGTCGCTGTGCCGGGCGGCACGGACAACATAAGAGTAAACATCTGGTTCAGAACTTCTGTAGGAGACGTCCGAATATCCCCCCAGACATTGGCGGCCTACCCTGTCCGGCCGCGCTCGACTACGATGAATTTCATGCGGGCGCTGCACGCGAAGCGCTGATGCTTCGGGCCCGCGGAGGTCATCATGATCGAGATTCGTACGGGCCAGGCGCCGCCCTCCCTTACACGTGACGAGTTCGGCGCCCGGTTTCGGGCCGCCTTCTTCGATCCTGCGTTCCGGCCCGAAGACGCATCCATTGCCCGCATCGAGGAGATCGCCTGGCAGGCCTACAACGAATACCGCAAGTCCCCCCTCACGCAGAAGGCGGGGCCGGGATATGCCGACCCCGACTACGACTTGTCGTCCGAGTGGGTCGCCACCCGACAGCGCATCGATGCGGCACAGCGGCGCTGGGCCGACCCGGCAAGCACGTCGCGCGTGTTGCTGGTCTGCGGCTCGGCGCGGAATGACGGAACCTGCCCGGGCGAGATGTCCAAAACCTACCGGCTGTTGGAAATCGCGCGCGAAACCCTGGAGCAGGCCGGCATCCAGCCCGATGTGCTCGACCTGAGCCTGCTCTCGTCCGAATACGGCCGCGCGATCCATCCCTGCAAGGGCTGCGTGTCCACCGCGATGCCCCTCTGCAACTGGCCGTGCAGCTGCTACCCCAACCATGCACTGGGCCAGACCCACGACTGGATGGCCGAGATCTACGAGCGTTGGACCGCCGCCCATGCGGTGATCATCGTCTCGCCGGTGTACTGGTACCAGAGCCCCAGCCCCTTGAAGCTGATGATCGACCGCCTGGTGTGCGCCGACGGCGGCAACCCCGACCCCACCTCGACCGCGGGGAAGAACCCCGGCAAGGCGAAAGCCCTCGAGATGGCCGGCTGGAACTACCCTCAGCACCTGGCAGGGCGCGCCTACGGCCTGATCGTCCACGGCGATGTGGCCGGGATCGAAGACGCGCGACGCGCCCTGTCGGACTGGCTCGACTGGATGGGTTTCATCGACGCGGGTGCGCAGGCGCGACTGGACCGCTACATCGGCTACTACGAGCCGTATGCGACCAGTCATGACAGCCTCGACCGGGATGAACCGATGCAGGAAGAAGCGCGCAATGTGGCGCGCGCGGTGGCGAAGGCCGTGGCCGAGTTGCGTGCCGGCCGGCTGCAGGCGGTGCAACCGCATCTGGCGCGTCCGCGACCGAAGTAAGCCGTCAGGGCGGCGGCTGGGCCGCTTCACTTATGCCTGGGTTCGAACGAACTTTTCCCAGGCCCATTGACGCGTCTTCGCCGCGGCAGTGAACGCGGTCCTGTCTTTGACAGCCACGACGCCGGCGTCCGGTCCGATATTCGCGGCTTGCCGAAGCGCCTGGCCGCCCTTGTCGACGGGCCTTGAGGTGGCCAAACGCATCGCGCGGCCATCAGCGTCCCAACAGCGGATTGTCCGCGACCCTCGTTCAAAATGCCGTCCCGAAACCCTCATCCGTTTCCAGTCTCAGCGAAGGCAAACCGGCGAGTTCATGAATAGGCATGAGCACGCCGCGCGTACCAGGCATGGCGTCAAACAACCTGTAAAGATACTTGCTGCCACCCTTGAACTCGTAAGCCTCCTCGAGAAAACGCATATGCTCATGCGCGGCAAGACAGTCGTGCGTCTTGCAGTCGCGCTGATAGTGTTCGATCAATGAATGGATCACGCTCAGATGTTCGTCGGTTAGATCAAAGTTTCTGGCTGCAGCATTTTTCCTGACTGTTTGATCAATCTCGTCCTTGGTCAAGTCTCTGACCGCGTCGTAAATCAGATCTTCATTTTCGGGTGCTGTGTCTTCTGAATTATTCATGATTGATTTCCTTGATGGTTGATGCCGCGCAACCGGACGCGGCCATTCTTTCGATCCTGATGTGAGCCACCCGGCCAACTGCTCTTCGCGGGAGCTGCACGCAATCTGATCTATTCCGTCGTCTTGCCGTCGAAGTGTTCGTTGTCGGCCTCTGCCTCGTCACGGGTGCGGTGGACCACGCCGTCGCGATGATTCGGCGGTGCATAAAGCGTATAGAGCTTCAGTGGAACGCTGCCGGTGTTGATGATGTTGTGATTCGCTCCCGCAGGAACGAGCACGGCAAAGCCCGCGCTAATCGCCGTGCGAACACCATCGAGAATGGCCTCACCCGTCCCCTCTTCCACGCGAAAGAACTGATCGAGCGAGTGGATTTCCATCCCGATCTGTTCCTTCGGCTTCAGCGCCATGACCACCAGCTGGCAGTTCTTGGCCGTGTAAAGTACACGGCGAAACGCGTCATTCTCGACAGTAATGTCCTCGATGTTTTGTACAAAACCTTTCATGGTGACTTCTCCAGTTAATAGCTTCAGGTATTCCAGCTCTTCACTCCGGTATCTTTTCCAGCAGCGCTGCCTCAGGTGCACCCACGCAGGAGATACAACACCAGCAAGATCGGGAGCGGAATTCCAACAAGCCAAAGCAGAATCCAGCCTATCTTTCCTTCTTCTTTGTTACGCATAGCGCGCTTCCTTCAGAGTTGGTCTGATTTTTTACATTTCTCTTATGCCAAAGTTCGAACGGACTTTTCCCGGTCCCACTGGCGCGTTTTGGCCGCAGCAATAAATGCTTTCCTGTCGTTGGCATCCACGACGCCCGCGTCCTGTCCGACATTCGCTGCCTGCAGAAGCGCCTGGCCGCCCTTGTCGACGGCGATGGCCTTGAGATGGCCGAACGCATCGCGCACGAAGTCGATCGCCGCGCCCTCCTTCGACAGGGCTTTTGCGCCCTTGTCGGAGAGGATGACGGCGACTGCATCGAACAGCACCGAAGGCGTACCCGCCAGCTGTCCATCAGCCGCCAGCATCGAGCCGTCGGCAAGCTTCGCGCCGCCCACTTTGGGCGCGATGACTTTCACGCTAGCACCTGCATCGGTTGCTGCCTTTTTGATCTTCCTGATGGCCTCGCCGTCCGAGCCGTCCGCAATCAGGATGCCGATCGCGCGCCCCATCAGCGTGTCCTTCATCTTGCCGATGATCTGCAGTGCGGGCGATGGCGGCAGCTTCTTCACCGGCGCTGCGGCCACCGGCGCCGCGGGCATGCTATCGAACCCCAGCCCTGCGGCGACGCGCCTGGCGAGGTCGTTTTCAATATGAAGCAGGTGGCCGACCATG
>JAGVII010000297.1 GCA_020056155.1 Afipia sp. | reverse complement strand
TCGTTTCGCGCGCGCGTTCGAGCGCGAGATCGAGACCACCGCCGCGCGCACGCCCGGCCGGGAAGTCACCTCGATTTTTCTCGGCGGCGGCACGCCGTCACTGATGCAGCCGCAGACCGTCGGCGCCATCCTCAATGCCATCGCCCGGCACTGGACCGTCGCCAGCGATGTCGAGGTGACGCTGGAAGCCAATCCGACCAGCGTCGAAGCCACGCGCTTCAAGGGCTATCGCGACGCCGGCGTGAACCGGGTGTCGCTCGGCGTGCAGGCGCTGGACGATGCCTCGCTGAAAGCGCTCGGGCGCTTGCACAGCGCGCGCGAGGCGCTGGACGCCGTCGCGATCGCACGCTCGGCGTTCGACCGCTATTCGTTCGATCTGATCTACGCGCGGCCCGACCAGACGCCGCGGATGTGGGAGGACGAACTGAAGCTCGCGGTGTCGGAAGCCGCCGAACATCTGTCGCTGTACCAGCTCACCATCGAGCCGGAGACGCCGTTCTTCGGGCTGCATGCCGCCGGCAAGCTGAAAATCCCCGACGAGGCGGTGGCGCGCGCGCTTTACGATGTGACGCAGGATGTCTGCGCCAGACTCGGCCTGCCGTCCTACGAGATTTCCAATCACGCGCGGCCCGGCGCGGAGTGCAAACACAACCTCGTCTACTGGCGCGGGCAGGACTACGCCGGCATCGGCCCCGGCGCGCATGGCCGGCTCAACATTGACGGCGTCCGCCACGCCATCGCCACCGAAAAGCGTCCCGAGACCTGGCTGATGCGCGTCGAGGCGCAGGGCCACGGCGTGATCACCGACGAGCTTCTCAACAGCGAGGAGCGCGCCGACGAATATCTCCTGATGGGGCTGCGGCTGGTGGAAGGCATCGATCCCGTACATTACAAGGCGCTGTCGGGACGGTCGCTCGATCCAAGGCGAATCGAAATCCTGCAGAACGAAGGCGCGATCACCGTCGACCCCGATGGCCGGGTGCGCGTGACGATGCAGGGATTCCCGGTGCTGGACGCCGTGGTTGCGGATCTGGCGGCGTAGCAGAATCTGCTCTGAACAAGCTCATCACCATGCACGAATAGCTCCCTCTCCCCGGTGGGGAAAGGGGATCTAGATCTATCGAGAGATTCCACGCCCTCACCCGATGCACTTCGTGCATCGACCTCTCCCCACGGGAGAGGTGAAGCAGAAACGCCGCTACGCCCCGAAACTCTTCGGCGAGCCTGCCGCGATCGCACCGCCGCTCGGGCCAACGCGCATCACCGCGAGACCACGCTCGTTGGTGCCGTCGCTGCGGAATCGGAACAGTCCATCAATGCCTGCGAAGCCTGACGGGTTGGTGAGGACGTCCAGCGAGAAACGCTGGCCGCCCTGCGTGCGCGCCAGGGCCGCGACCAGCGCGACGCCGTCATAGGCGAGAGTCGCGGTGCGAACCGGGTCGCCGCCGTATTTGGCGCGGTAGCGCGCCGAGAAACCGCGAAAGCCCGACGGGTCCGGCGCCGCATAAAGCCCGCCGCGCAGATTGGCGTTCGCGAACACCGCCGGATTGTCCCACAGCCCCGTACCGAGCAATTGCACGCGCTTGAGATCGGCGCCGCTGGAAGCCAGCGTGTCCACGACGCCGACCAGTGCGTCGCCGTCATCAGCCAGCAGCAGTGAATCTGCGCTCGCCAGCGCCTGCGCGATGGTCGCCGCGCTCTGCGTGCGATCGGCGCCGTATTTCTCAAAGGCCACGATCCGCCCGCTCTTGCGCGCAACCGCCTGCTTGAACGTAACCTCGACCACATTGCCGTAGGCGTTCTCGGGCAGGAACGCCGCGAAGGACCGCTTTCCGGTGCCCGCGGCGTAATCGACGATGCGGTTGACGTCGGACTCGGGCAGGAAGCTCAGCAGATATACGCCGCGTCCGGCGACGCTCGAGTCGGTCGAGAACGCGATCAGCGGAATGCCGCGATTGCGCGCGATTTGCGCCGCGCCCGGCACGGATTGAGCGAACAGCGGCCCGAGAATAATTTCGGCGCCCTCATCGACGGCCTGCTGCGCACCCTGTTGCGCGCCCTGCGCCGTGCCGTTGTCGTCCTTGATCAGAAGCTGGATGTTCGGATTCTGAAATTCCGTGAGCGCCAGTTCGGCGGCGTTGCGCATCGACTGCGCGGCGACGCCCGCATTGCCCGCCGCGGACAGCGGCAGCAGCAGGCCGACCTTGACCTGGCCGCTTCCGACCGCCGACGGCTGTTGCTGTGGACCGGCAGGCTGTTCTCCGCCGAATGGCGACTGCATGCCGCCGGCACAGCCGGCCACGAGCGGCGCGCCCAGAATCAGACCGACGGCGCTGCGGCGGGTGGCGCCGCGACGCGATGGCTTTGGAGTGAACGGCGCAATCATCATTTCTCTTCCGGCATTGATCCTCAGACACGTCTGGAAGAGGATTCAGGCATATTGTCGGCCATAAGTTAACCAGAACAAAAGCCTTTCCGCACCCCTCGGACGCGAAGAACCTACCGGACTGTTTGCATCTGCGAACAAGACGAAGCGGTTCTTCGGCGCTAGTGTGCTGGTTCGCAAGTCCGCCTTGCCGTGCAGCGACTCCCGAGCGGCGAACCAAAACCACACCAGTGCTATAGCTTCCAGTGGCCTTTCGAATCCGAAGTTCGCTGCGAAAGGCGCTGAAAATTAGTGCGAACTTCGGATTCGGGACACTAGATTGTCTGTCATGCGCACCAAGAATGTTTCCGCCTCATCGCCCGAACCCGACAGTTCCGCCCGGACCTTTGCGGTGGCTGGGCACCTCATCAGCGTGCCGAAGGCCGCTCCCGGTCTCCATCTGGTGGCAACGCCGATCGGCAATCTCGGCGACATCACGCTGCGCGCGCTGGAAACGCTCGCGGGTGTCGATATCGTCGCGTGCGAGGACACCCGAATCACACGGCGGCTGATCGAGCGGTTCTCCATCACCGCGACGCTCAAGCAGTATCACGAGCACAACGCGGAACAGGCGCGGCCGAAAATTCTGGAAGCGCTCGCGCGCGGATCGTCGATCGCGCTGGTGTCGGATGCCGGCACGCCGCTGATTTCCGATCCCGGCTTCAAGCTGGTGCGCGAAGTCAGCGCGGCGGGCTTTGCGGTGATCGCATTGCCCGGACCGTCGTCGGTGCTGGCGGCGCTTTCGGTCGCCGCCCTGCCGACGGACCGGTTCTTTTTCGAAGGCTTCCTGCCGTCGAAACAGCATGCGCGCCGCACGCGCCTCAGTGAGCTTGCGCGCATCGACGCGACTTTGGTGATGTTCGAAAGCGGCGCGCGGGTGCAGGAATGCCTGCACGACCTCGCAGCCGTCATGGGCGAGCGTGACGCCGCGATCTGCCGCGAAATGACCAAGCTGCATGAGGAGGTCCGCCGCGCGACCGTGTCGGAACTTGCGGCGCTCTCCGATACGCTGGAGACGCGCGGCGAATTCGTGCTGGTGATCGGACCGCCCGCCGCCGATGCGGGACTGATGAACGACGACGCGCTTGATGATCTGCTGCGGACATCGCTGGCGCGCGGCAGCGTCAAGGATGCCGTCGCCCACGCCGTCGAAGTCTCCGGACGGCCGCGCCGCGAGATCTATGCCCGCGCGCTCGAGTTGTCGAAGGACAACGATGACGGATAGCGATCCGCCGCCAAAACTGTCGAAGACCCGCCCGAAAATCCCCTCGCCGGCGCGCGTCGCCGCGTTCCAGACCGGCCTGTCCGCCGAAAGCCGCGCCTGCGTTTACCTGATCGCCAAGGGCTATCGCATTCTGGCGCGGCGCTTCCGCACCCCTTACGGCGAGATCGACATTGTCGCACGCAGGCGCGGCCTGCTGGCCTTCGTCGAGGTCAAGGCGCGCGCGACGCTGGACGACGCGGCCTATTCGGTCACCCCGCAACAGCAGCAGCGCATCGTCGCGGCGGCGCAGGCCTGGCTGATGGCGCGCCCTGACCATGCGAATTTAGACATGCGCTTCGATGTCGTGCTGATCGCGCCGAAACAGCTGCCGCAACACCTGATGGCGGCGTTCGACGCCGGCGGGTGAGGGTTGCGCGGAATTACTCTGGAAAGACAGCGCCAAATCGCACAGATTGCCGCCGCACGAGTGTCCTGAATCCGAAGTTCGCCTCATTCTTCAGCACGCCCTAAGCGTCCTTCGGATTCAATAGGACACTGGAAATTATAATTCTCGTGTGGTTTTGGTTCGCAAGTCCGCAAACGAACCCGCTGTAGAAGTGATGCGGACTTGCGAACCACCACACGAGTCAACAACCGGATTTGAATCATGAAGCTGAAAGTCGCCGTCCAGATGGACCCCATCGCGCGGATCAACATTCGCGGCGACTCGACGTTTGCCTTGCTGCTGGAGGCGCAGAAACGCGGCCATGCGCTGGCCTATTACACGCCCGAGAAACTCTCGCTGAGGGGCGAGCAACTGATTGCGACCGTTCAGCCGCTGAAAGTGCGCGATCAGGACGGCGATCATTTCACGCTGGGCGACGCCACCCGTGTCGATCTGGAATCCTTCGACGTGATTCTTCTGCGGCAGGATCCGCCGTTCGATCTCGCCTACATCACCACCACCCATTTCCTCGAGCGCATCCATCCGAAAACGCTGGTCGTCAACAACCCGGCCAGCGTGCGCAATGCGCCGGAAAAGATTTTCGTGATGGAGTTCGCGGACCTGATGCCGCCGACCCTGATCTCGCGCGACAAGGACGAGATCAACGCCTTCCGCGCCGAGCACGGCGACGTGGTGATGAAGCCGCTGTACGGGCACGGCGGCGCTGCGGTGTTCCGCATCACGCCGAACGACATGAATTTCGGATCGCTCTACGACATGTTCTCGGTGACGTTCCGCGAGCCGTGGGTGATCCAGCGCTTCCTTCCCGAGGTCAAGCACGGCGACAAGCGTATCATTCTTGTCGACGGCGAATTTGCTGGCGCGGTCAACCGCGTGCCGGCGGCGGACGATCTGCGCTCCAACATGGTGCGCGGGGGTGCTGCGCAATCGACAGACCTCTCGCCACGCGAGCGCGAAATCTGTGCGCGGCTCGGGCCGGCGCTGCGCGAACGCGGACTGCTGTTCGTTGGCATCGATGTGATCGACGGCCACCTGACCGAAATCAACGTCACCTCGCCGACCGGCATCCGGGCCATCGCCCGGCTCGGCGGTCCGGACGTCGCGGCCATGATCTGGGACGCGATTTCAGCCAAGCGCGCGTAACTGCCTGATGACAGTTTAATCAATTGCTGACCACCTTCTGCCAATCTGCCGCCGGAGGCGTGCGCTGCTGCCATATACGCGGTATGCGTGCACCGAACGGGCATGACCTATGGCAATTGAAGTTTTCAACGGCACCTCGATCCCGCGCGAACTGACCACCGCCGCGCTGGAATTCCTGTGGGTCAAATGGAAAACCCTCAACGATACCAATGATTTGACGCTTCAGCGGCTGACCGAGGAATGCAGCTACGAACTGCGCGCCAATTCCATTCACATGATCAGCGCGGGCGATGACTTCGCCTACGTCTATGTCGGCGAGGCGATCCAGGCTGCAGCCCGCGAGAAACTTGCAGGCTCCCTGCTCTCCCAGCTGACCAATCCCCTCCGGGATGAATTCAGGGACGTGTACCGGCAAGTCGCCAGGCGCATGACCCCCGCCTTTATCCGCTACACCGGCGGACGCTCGCAGAGCGGCCAGCTCTGGCAGCGGCTGGTGCTGCCGATCAAGGTCACCGGCAATGTCGTCATGCTGGTGATCTATTCGGAACTGATCAGCTATCAGCTCGAGGTCTACGACCATCTGTTCCGCACCGCACCGGACGCCATGGTCATCGCATCGCCGATCACCAACGATGCCGGACATACCGTCGATGGCTGGATCGTCATGATGAACGATCGCGCGCGGCAACTGCTGAATTTTGACGGCAACATCGGCAACATCCGCCTGACCCAGCTTCCGCAATTCGCGGGTGTCGATATCTGGGGCCGGCTCTACGCCCCGAAATCCGCCGCGGCGGCAACGCCCGTGACCGTGGCGGATTTCGATGTCGAGATCATGCGCTTTCCGCATGTGTTCGGGCTTCGCATTTCGCCCAAACTCATGCGGCTCGACGCCGATGCCGCAACCCTTGTTCCGGGCCACGGCACCCAGCCGGCCGGCCAGTCCGCCTGATTTTCAAGACATCCCGATTCATATCGAACGCGCAGGTCTATATCAGCCAGGCCCACCTGGAATTCTGGACCGACGAAAAGAAGCTGGACGGACCGCTCAAGGATTTCATCATCCACGCCCGCAAGAACCTGATGCCGGTGCGCGACCGCATCGTGTTCTTCAAGGACGGTCAGGAATTCCTGCCGGGCGGCCATGTGGTGAAGGCGGGCGGCGGCTTCCGCTACATCGCCGAGCCGATGATCATGAATCTTTAGGGTCGCGAATACGAAGAACGGGAGCCGGTGTTCGAATCGGACCGGCCTGGAAACGGCGGCAGCGGGCACCGCTCGCTGCCGTTTTTAAGGACAAAACTCATCGACGACCGACAGGGACCGCTGCTGATCTGACCCGGAATCCGAAAAATTCACGCATACCCAAGACGCGATTTTGGAAGCCCGCGACAAACTTGGAGAAACTCAGAAAGAGATGAGATTTCGGCTTCCGAATCTACAAGGACTCACCGATACTTCCCGCAATGCGAACCCTTCAGACGATGGACCATTCCGTCAGAACTCCGCATTTTCCACCATATTTAGTATTTGATTTAGGTTTCGACACTTATCCTTGACGGGCCGAATGGAGTCGGCCTAGCTTTAGGGCTGTTCGGCGCGGGGGTTTTCAGTCC
>JAGVII010000524.1 GCA_020056155.1 Afipia sp. | reverse complement strand
GTTCACCCTCGTCAGCATTGACAATGACGACCGGTTCGCCGCTTGCCGCGATAATTTTTTGCCATTTATGCCCGACAGGAAAAGAAGTACCCGCCCGTCCAACAGCATTGCCGCTGCCTATATCCTGAAGAATCCGGTCTTTCAGACACGGCTCCTGACGCAGCCGCTCGACAATCGAATACCCACCCGCAGCGCGAAACTCATCAAACACTCGTACCGAATCTGCGCGACTTACTCCGTCACACCGCCCGCGGCAAACGCCGCGTCCAGCGTGATCATGGCTGTTCGCACCACCCCGCAGCAGCGCGCACACCAAATCATCGCAACCATCTGCCTCAGTCCGATATGGCTCGATGCTGCCGTAGTTGACAGCAGGATAGGCTGTCGCAACTTCATAGACCTCGGCAACGGTCAACCGAAGTCGGTCGGCCAGATACAGAAGCCCGGCTTCGCTCACACTTCCTCTTTGGTCGCGAATATCGAGCATGACTTCGAGCAGGCTATCGCGTGAAACGCCCAATCTATCGAGAGCACTCTCGATCACGCAGATTTCCGCCGCATCTGCACCAACTGGCCGCCCTGGAAAATCTTTACGACGTTCAAGCCTTCGATGCACGATAGAGTTCCTCACACATATCAGGCGTAAAGTCCTTGGACGGCCCATTGAAAAAGACACGCCCATTTTTCAGCGCGACAATGCTATCCGCATAGCGCTCCGCCAGATCGACTTGATGCAGGCTGCACAGCACCGAGAAGCCGCGCTCCCTCGCAGCGCGCTGCAGGATCTGAAGTACGTTCTCTGAAGATTCCGGATCGAGGCTCGAGATTGGTTCGTCGGCAAGAATGAGATTACCTTGCTGCGCAAAGGCGCGCGCAATGGCTACACGTTGCTGCTGCCCGCCAGAGAGTTTCTCGGCACGCTGATAAGCTTGCTGTAGAAGCCCCACACTATCCAGGCAAGCAAGTGCGAGTTGCCTGTCCTGCGGCTTGAAGCATCGCAGCAGCACCCGTACGAGCGAGGTGTATCCAAGCCGCGCCGCAAGAACATTGTCGACCGCGTTAAAGCGCTTCACGAGATTGAACTGCTGGAAGACAAATCCAATCTTGCGACGGAACAGATTCAGGTCGCGCCGACTGAGCGACGTTATCTCCGTCCCGTCAATCGTGATATTGCCGCTATCCGGCTCGATCAACCGGGTAAGGCAACGGAACAGGGTCGACTTGCCGCCACCACTGGGGCCAAGGAGCACGACGAATTGCCCCCTCGGGATCGTGCAACAGATATTGTCCAGCACCGTGCGTCCATTGAATGACTTGCAGAGATCCCGGATGATAATTGCATCATCTGAACCTCTTGCATCGACCTCTCGATAACCAGCGAGAGCCGTGGGCGCGACATTCTTCATGCTCGTGGTCCTTTGACAAAAATTAGGTCTTGGCGATACGCACAGGTGCCCGCAACTTGGCATCGCTCGCAGGATCCGGACTCAGAACCATGCGGCGAAGCCAAGAGCTCAGGCTATCGATGATGATCACCATCGTCAGGATAACGCCGAGAACCGTCAGCATCTTTGGGAAGTCGAGCAGATCTATCGAGTCCTTCAGGGTTTGCCCTATACCGCCGGCACCGACGATGCCGAGAACAGTCGAAGCGCGAACATTGAACTCCCATATGTAAAGTGTAGCGGCGATAATATTCGGCCAGACATCAGGCAACAGGGCGTAGCGGAATGTCTTCACGGGGCCGGCGCCGGTGAGCTGGATCGCTTCAATCGGGCCGGGGTCGGCAGGCTCGATCGCTTCAGTCAAAAGCTTGCCCAGTGCGCCGACCATATTGAACGTGATGGCAAGTACGCCCGTGAATGGACCGAAGCCGACAGCGGCTACAAAGATCAATGCAAACACGAGAATTTCGGTGCCACGCAGCATTCCGAGCACAGCGCGCAACACACGATAGACCGTCATGTTTGGCGTCGTATTGCGTGCAGCAAGCGGTGCGAGCGGGATACAGATCAAGAGAGCAACCAGCGTGCCGACGGTCGCCATGGCGAGCGTCTGAAACGCATCACGCAACACGTGATTGATGTCCCGCAGATCCGGCGGAAACATCTGCACGAACCACGACGCCAACTTGGGCAGCCCGGTCGCAAGCTTGTAGAAGTCAATATTGACGACGGAAAAACACGCCGCAAGGAAGAGGGACACGGCGACGAAAATGATTGCACGCAAGCCATTGCGCCAGGAGAGCATGGTCTTTCCAGGCTCGATATAACGTTTGTCCGTGAAGCTTGCGATGGCCATCGGTACCTCCATAAGCCAGACGGCGCGAAGCATCGTGTGGATGCGCGCCTGTTCATCGGCTTACCGATCGTAAGTGGACTACGCGCCTTCAGCGCGGGCGAGAGAGGGATCGGCGGACATGACTTGCCCGCCGATCCTGATTCAATCAGGTGCGAAGCTTGCCGGTCAGACGACCAGCCTCTTCAATGATCCCGTAATCCTTGTGGGCCGCTGGCACGAAGCCATTGTATCCGCTGCCCATGAGCGACTGCGCCTTCTCTTCCGAAAGGCCAACGAGAATGTCGCGGATCTTCTGCTTCAAAACCGGGTCAAAGCCCCTGGGAACGCAGATGCCGTCGTTCGGCAAGTCGTCGGATGTCCAGTAGACGGAAACTTTGCTCGGATCCATCTCACCGGCTTCGATCATGCCATTGCGACCGCGATCCATGTTCGAGCCGAGGTCAATCAGCCCCTGCTGAATCATGGACACGTTGTTGCCGAATGTTGCGCCTTCGCGAAGCTGGAAAAACTCCTTCGGATCGACGCCGCTCTTGACCAGGTAAGCGTAAGGGATAAGCCAGCCGGACGTATTGCCCTGATCGCTGAGCGAAAGCTTCATGCCCTTCGCATCCTTCGGGAATTCCTTGATCGACAGACCCGGACGGCCCTCGATAATGGCGCGATAGAACGGCTTGCCGCGATACTTGGCGGTCGCGATCACTTCCGTGCCGGCGCGGTGATAAGCAAGGACATATCCCCATGGGCCAAGCCAACCCACGTCCACGTGGCCGTTCATCATTGCGACGGAGATAGCAGCCCAGCTCTCAGGGCTTACCAGCTCATAGGTCGCATCGAGCTGCTCCGCCAGATAGCGGAACATCGGCTCGAATTCCTTGACGGTGATCGCCGGCGTCGGGCGCAGCGGCGCGATGGCAAAACGCAAGTGAAGCTTGCCATTGCGCTTCTCCTGGCCAAACGCTCTGCCCGTAGAAAGACCGAGAGTAGCAGCGGAAACGGTAGTAGCGGCGAGTGCCGCGAAACGACGACGCGTAAGCATGTAGCCCTCATGAACTGGTTCGTATCGAAGCGACAGTTTCTGGCCGCTTCATCCGCACAAGATCGTGGAGATCGAACTTGCGTTGACCCTTTAATTACATTCTTGAATGAAAACTAAACTACAATCGTATTTCATTATGATGACAAGATCGGATAGGCGCTAAGGTTATGGCCATTATTGCTCATATAATTTGCCATACCTGAATTTCTGGCATTAAAAATAACATCACTAACTCAAATGCTTCTTGCATTTCATTCCATATGTGAATTAATCGTGCGAACGGCCACGACGATCGATTTCAGGCTGGGTGCGCCACCTGAGATTCCGGAAAGCGCGGCGAAAAGATGTGACACACCACCAAATCACGGGTGCCTTCAGCATGTTTAATCTGGCTCAGGTCCAGACGTTTCTCGCCATCGTTGACGAAGGCGGTATTCAATCGGCCGCAGAACGCCTGTCCTGCTCGCAGCCCACGGTTTCGCAGCAGTTGCGCAAGCTTGAGGAATTTCTCGGCGTTCCCCTTGTCGTGCGGAACAGGACTCGTGCGCTTCCAACCCGACACGGAGAACTGTTTCTACCGCAGGCCCGTTCCCTGGTTGCCACTTCCGGACGCGCGCGCGACGTAATCGAAGAGCGTCAACTTGTTGTCTGGGCAAGCGGCAACGTCGGCGTCTTCCTCGCCCCGCGCGCCATTGCCGGATTTGAGAAACAACGTGGTCGGGAAGGCTCTGTCGACCTGATGATAGGCACCAACCGTCAGGCTGTGGATGCACTCCTGTCCGGCGAGGCCGATTTGATCATGACCGAATGGTCAGAAGATCAGGCATCCGTAGAATGGCATAGCTGGCGCCGCGAGAAACTCGTCGTCATCGCATCTCCCGAGCATCCACTCGCGCAGCGCACACGCATCCGCAAGGAGGAACTACTTGAGTTTCCCATAATCGGCGGCGAGCCAGGCTCAGGTACCGGTCGAATTCTGCGCACGCTCTTCGGCAATGACCTCGACAAGCTCAAGATTCGTCGTCAGTTAGGCAGCACTGCTGCCGTCAAGGAAGCGGTTAAGGCTAATCTCGGCCTGTCGATTGTGCTCGCCTATGCCATCGCCGATGAAATGAAGTTCGGCACGCTTGTGGCCATCGAGTTCGAGGAAGCAGACATCTTCAAAAGCTTGTTCCTGGGCCTTTCTAAAGACAGCCCGCAGTCATCGCTGCCCCGCCTCTTTTCCACGTTCTGTATGCAAGGTGCCGACCAAGGGTGCGCCAGCTAATAACACATCGCGCTTCGGAACACCGCGATCGGGGTGCTTCCATCCATCATTCATTCGAATGAAACGACTGAAGCTCTTCGAACGCTACACATCCATACGACAGCCCACCGAAATTTTAGGAAGACAACGACATGGCGCGTAAAACCTTGGTCACCAATTGGGTGCATCCGGAAGTGCTGGATCTGCTGCGAACACGAGGCCCGGTCGAAGCTAACAACACACGCGAACCTTGGCCGCGACACGAACTGCTGTCACGAGCTAGGGAAGCGGATGCCATGATCGCGTTCATGACGGATCATGTCGACGACGCGTTTCTCGCGCAGTGCCCCGAGTTGCGCGTCATCGCATGCGCTCTTAAGGGAGCCGACAACTTCGATCTTGCCGCATGTCGCCGCAGCGGCGTCGCAGTGAGCATCGTCCCAGACTTGTTGACCGCACCGACTGCCGAACTGACGGTTGGACTTATGATCTCGCTTGGCCGCAATTTGCTCCAAGGCGATCGAACAATCCGCGAGGGCTCCTTCGCGGGATGGCGCCCTATCCTTTACGGAACCGGCCTTGACGGAGCCTCAGTCGGAATCATCGGCATCGGTGCCGTCGGGCAAGCCATCGCCCACCGACTGCGCGCATTCCGTTGCCGCCTCTCGTATTTTGACGTGCGACCGCTTTCACCTGCAAAGGAAGACGGATCAGGACTTATGCGGCGGGATCTTCCGCAACTGCTCTCCGAGAGTGATTATGTGGTTCTGGCTCTGCCACTCGGCGAAAATTCCGTACACATCATCAACGCGGAAACAATTGCGCAGATGAAACCGGGCGCCCTGCTCATCAATCCGGCCCGAGGCTCACTCGTCGATGAAAGTGCAGCCGCAGACGCCCTGGAAGCTGGCCACCTCGGTGGATATGCCGCGGACGTTTTCGAATTGGAGGACTGGGCGCAAACGAATCGTCCCGCTCGGATCGAGCCACGACTACTTGGCCATCCGCGTACGATCCTGACGCCTCATCTTGGCTCGGCTGTTGACCTGGTGAGGCGAGATATCGCGCTCGCGGCGGCGCGCGACATCCTTCGTTTTCTGGATGGCGCCCCCCTACAAGGCGGGGTTGTCGACCCACGTCAAATCCAAACCGATTCAGCAGTTCGCTAACTGAGTCCCGAGCAGGGCTGCCGGCCGGCCTTTATCAGGGTGACAGATTTCGCCCTCGCCCGGCCGCCGACAGAAACACTTCCTTCATGACGGCATCGCCTTCTATCTCACCATGGATCGGCACACCGGACGGCAATGAAGCGACCGTCTTCGTAGAGCTGAAATGCGCCGAGGGCATGGCCGGTCCGCCATCATTCCTCCGGACCACCTCCCCGATGAGAGGGAATACTCAATCATTGCCGCTCGCCACCCTGCTTACGCCAATCGCAATTGGTTGCGGGGATAGGATTTGACCCTATGACTTTCCGGTTAAGAAGCTGACGTCCCAAGCAAGGCTAATCTGCGAACGACTGGTAGAAGTCGAGTGGCTGGAGTCGGATCGTCAATACTGAAGAACGGGACTATTTTTTAGTGACGGCATTGAAGCCGAGCAGTTCGACTTCAGTTACAAAACCGAATTGCAAATCACCGTCACAGAGTGTCGCTGTCGGCTGATCGTTTGACCATTTCGTCCGTGCAATCTTCGCAAGCGTCGTATTTGACCCATCCTATTTTTACGCCATCGCCGCCGATTGCCGCACGCGCGTTCAATACCTCTTCCCCAAACCAATATCTTCGGTTTTGATGAGCTCGCACCACTTCCAGTCTAAAAACGGCCGTGCTCGGAATATGCGAGATATGGAAAACAACCGATCGGAAAGCGAGCATCAGGAGATGTAAAGCAGCCCATCTGTCAGAACGAGATTGTTAAAAAACTTCCGTCCCTCGCGGTAAATCTTTGAAAAGGCTGGAGCGGGTGAAGCGCC
>JAGVII010000570.1 GCA_020056155.1 Afipia sp. | reverse complement strand
GCTAACACGCCGTCATTGCGAGGAGCATAGCGACGAAGCAATCTATTCCTTTGCGAGTTCTCTGGATTGCTTCGCTTCGCTCGCAACGACGGTTGAAAAACTCTAGCGTTTGCCCTTGCGGTCGACGCATTTGCGGGAAGCTTCGACGCCCGCTGCGGTAAGACGCATGCCGGCCACTTCCTTGATCTGCCCCGCAGGGCAGGAGCCATCGTCGACATAGATCTTCTGGCCAAGCCGCAGGTTGGTCACGTCGGATTCCCGCCCGACAATGTCGGCGCGGGCGGATGCGGTTGCCGCCAGCGAGAGGACGGCTGAAAGCAGGAGTGTTTGCCGAAGTGATGTTGCGATCATGCGTGGCTCACTTGTTCTGGATCTTCAGCCCGTCGGGGCCGACGTTGATTTGCAGGCCCTCCGGCTTCTTGTTGTCCTGATAGACCTTGTAGCCGAGGACGCCGACCGCGATCACGAGCGCACCGACGATGGCGTAGAGGATGTTGCGGTTGTTCATGCGTAGTTCTCCAATGCGTCAATGCGAAACGCTAGATGAAAACAGATTGATGGTGCCGACGCCTGCGATGATGAGTGCGAGACCGATAACGGCGGGCATGTCGAGTTTCTGGCCGAACCAGACAAGGCCGACGAGGGTGATCAGCACGATGCCGAGACCGGACCAGATCGCATAAGCGATCCCGACCGGCATGGTTCGCAGCACCAGCGACAGGAAATAGAACGACGCCGCGTAGCCGATCAACGTCAGGATCAGCGGCTTCGGTTTGGTAAACTGTTCCGACGCCTGCAGCGCGGAGGTTCCGATCACCTCAAGAACGATCGCGATGATGAGATAGACGAAGGTCATATCTCATCGTAGTCGGGCGACCGTGATTCTCATAGGCAGCGGCTGAGTTGCGGCATACGCCGGCGCAGTTAGCCGGCGCATGTCCGCAAGGCCGAACTATCCCACTAGTGCCTTGCCACGGTTTCCCGGACTTCGGTGCAGCACGCCGGGCATTCATAGACGAAGTCGACCCTCGCCAGTTCCCAGTGGGGCTGAACCTCCGTGATCTGCATGGGAAGGCTCAGGCAGCTTGGACACACGGTTGTGGGCGCATGAAAGATGCGATGCTGTTTGTGATGCTGCGCATAGGCTGGCATGATTGCTCTCCTTTAGTGTGGGAGCTCATTCTCATCGCCGGCGAGACGTCATCGATTTGTCGCCGATGATGAGCGATCCTATCGCGCAAGCCGTAAATGCCTCATCAACTCTTGCGAACGCACGAAGAACATCCGCACAAACCCGGCGTGTGTGGCCTAATCTACACAGTTGGTGCCTTGGTTCGGTCATATTGTATCTGCGCTTTCGCGACGTCGCTCATGTGACGCTCCGCCCAGATTCGCAGCGCATCCACGGTTTCGCTCAGCGTGCGTCCCAGCGGCGTGATCGAATACTCCACCGTCACCGGAACGGTAGGCGTCACCTTGCGCGTCACGAGACCGTCGCGCTCAAGACCTTTCAGAGTTTGCGACGCCATCTTCTGCGTCAGGCCGCCGATCTCGCGGCGCAGTTCGTTGAAGCGCCAGGGCCGGTGCGAAAGCAGGATCAGCAACAGCACTGTCCACTTGTCGGCGATGCGGTCGAGCACCAGCCGCGTCGGGCAATCCTGCGCGTAGGGATTGGCCGGCCAGTTGCCGCGCGAGGCCTTTGTCGCACGCGCGGATCTGGCGGGCGGTCTCCCGCTGGAGACCATGTCTCCGGAAAGTGCCTTCTTCACAGCGGCGCCGGCAGCGGGCATCTGATGTCCATTCGTTAGTTGGTATCGATTGGATACCATGTATCGCAAAGGACGTCATGATGAAAGTCGCATTGATCGGAGCCACCGGCCGCGCCGGCTCGCCCATCCTCCAGGAACTCGCCCGCCGCGGCCACGAGGTCACCGCCATTGTCCGCAATCCCGAGAAGGTTCAGGCGCAGGCTAATGTCACGCCGAAGAAGGGCAATGTGTTGGACGAGGATGATCTCACAGCGCTGCTCAAGGGACACGACGTGGTGATCAGCGCCGTGCATTTCCTGCAAAGCGATCCGCGCAAGCTGATCGATGCCGTGAAGGCGTCGGGCGCGAAGCGCTATCTGGTGGTCGGTGGTGC
>JAGVII010000762.1 GCA_020056155.1 Afipia sp. | reverse complement strand
GGGCATCACCGGAGCGCCCCATGACCCAGCCCGCCATCGACAACCGCAACGCCGATCAGATCGCCTACTGGAATGGTCCAGCTGGCCGTCACTGGACCGACCGGCAGCAACTTCAGGACATCGTCCTTGGGCCCGTGTCCGACGTCCTGATCGATCATGCCGCCGTCGCGGCCGGAGAAACCGTGATCGATGTCGGTTGCGGCTGCGGAGCCACCTCCTTCGATCTCCTGAAAAAGGTTGGTCCCACCGGGCGCGTCATCGGTATCGACATTTCCGAACCGATGCTGGGCCGGGCCCGAGAACTGGCGCCAGCGGGTGCTCCGGTCGAGTTCATACTGGCCGACGCAACGGTGTACCCATTCAGTCCGGCGAGCACCGATGTGCTGTTCTCTCGTTTCGGCGTGATGTTTTTTGCGCACCCCTCGGACTCCTTCGCAAACATGCGCAAGGCATTGCGTCCAGATGGCCGCCTTGTGTTCGCTTGCTGGCGCACACCGCGCGACAACCCGTGGATGATGCTTGGCCTGCAGGAAGCGTACAAGCATGTACCGAAGCTTCCGGAAATGAAACCGGACGATCCGGGCCCGTTCTCGTTCGCCAGCGAGGATCGTGTTCGCCTCATCCTTGGCGAAGCTGGTTTTACGCGCATCGGGATGGAGCAGGTCGATCTGTCGCTCGATATCGCGACCGGCCGCGGGCTCGAAGCCGCCATCGAGACGACCCTCGCCATCGGCCCTACCAGCCGCGCACTCGAGAACCAGCCGCCAGACAAGATCGAGGCGACCACGCAATCGCTTCGCACTGCACTCGCCGCGCATCAGAAAGGCAACACAGTCCCGCTCGGCGGTTCGATCTGGATCGTGACTGCACTCAACGGCCGCTAGCCGCATCGCGCTTCCGCTATTCCTGGTTGGCACTACAAATCGGAACCGATCTTCTTCGTCGCTCAAGACCGCCGACGCGGCTTTTCATCGACGCTTGCAAGCCACACCGCACGATAATGCGAAGCACAGGAAGGGGTTATCCGCAGGAACGCGATCCCGCCCGCTCGACAAGGCCAAAACGGACTTTTAGTCTGCGCCAAACTCGAAACGGGGCGAGGAGATGCTACGCGGGATCTGTTGTGCGCTGGCGCTTGCGGTTGCCTTGTCATCGCAACCCGCAACAGGCTTCGCACAGACCGATTCCAGCGCGGAAATCACCTTCTGGAACTCGGTGAAGGACTCGCGGAATCCTGCCGAGATCGTGGCCTATCTCAACAAATATCCAAACGGCACCTTCGCCCCTCTCGCCAAAATCCGCCTTGATTCGCTGAAGCCGAAAGCTCCGGCACAACCTGCCGAGCAATGGGCGGCCATCGGTTTTGCGGCGCGCGGAGCATGGGGCGCAGTCTGGCAAAAGGCGACACGAGATGAGGCGGAGGCACGCGCGCTGACACTGTGCGTCAACAACGGCGGCCGCGGTTGCAAGATTTCCTCGACAACCAAATGCGGCGCGATGGCCTTTTATACCGCCCGCATCCGGCGGACCCGCTACTGGGGCGCTTATACAGCTGAAGGCGCAACGCTCGGCCAAGCCATCGATGCCGCCTCGGCGCGCTGCCGCAAGGAAGGCCGCAGTCCGGCGGATTGCAACATCCGCGCCTCATTCTGCGCCGACGGCAGCCACAAGGGCTGATCGCCAACCGGCGGTACTATTCAGCAGGGATCACATCCACTGCCACCGCCAGCTTTTGCTTGCGCGACCCGACAATCACGCCATCCACCGGCGAAACGTCCGTATAATCGCGGCCGACAGCCAGAACGACGTGATCGTTGCCGATCACCAGATCGTTGGTCGGATCGAAGCCCATCCAGCCGATCTCCGCCCCGCACCAGACCGAGACCCACGCGTGCGTGGCGTCGGCGCCCTGAAGCCGCGGGCGGCCCGGCGGGGGCGTCGTTCGCAGATATCCGCTGACATAGGCCGCGGGAAGACCAAGACCGCGCAACCCCGCGATCATGACGTGCGCGAAATCTTGACACACGCCGCGCCGCTTCTCGAACACATCCTTCAACGGCGTCGAAATTTCAGTCGCCTTGGAGTCGTAGACGAAATCGCGGTTGATCCGCCGCATCAGGTCTGCCGCCGAACCGAATATCCCGGCATCCCCCGGAAAACTTGCCGCTGCATACTCAGTAACCGGTGACTGGATCGGCACCAGCGGGCTTGCGAACAGGTAGCCCACCGGAGAGCTTGCAGCGAGGCCATTCGTCGCGAAGGCCGCCTCGCGCACCTGCTCCCAGGAGGGAGACTTCATGTCACGGGGCGGCGCGGCGCGCGCGACATCCACGCGCGATCGCGCATCGATACGCAGAACGCGATGGGCAGCCCCGATTACGATGCTTTCGGTGCGGATTCCGAAAAAGTCGGTCCTCACCGTGCGCTCCAGCGGGCCCGGCTTGATCTCGATGCTATGCGAGATCAGTTGCTGGCCGTCGCCGGTTTTGGGCTCAAGCCTCAGCGAGCACCGCGCAAAACTGACCGCGCTTTCATAAGAGTATGTCGTGACATGACGGATGTCGTAGATCACGCAAACCCCGTCAGCTTCTCCGGCCGCAACGCGCTACTGCCATGCGGGAAGTAATGCGAGCCAATGGCATCGGCGAGGTTAAGAAGATTCTGCTCAAGCGAAAACAGCGCCTTGGTGTCGAACGCTTCCGCCTCACCCGCCGTCATCGCGGCTTGAAGCGTCACGGCAAGACGATGCGGCGGATCGATCAATCCGCCTTCGCGCATGCTCGGGAGACTGGCGATGTGCTCGTTGAGCGCGGCAACCTGAAATGCTACAGACCGCGGATTGTATGTATCCAACACTACCAGGTCGCGCACTGGCGCCAGCAGAGGTCCGACAAGATAGCGCGAGCGATAGGTGATCTGGCAATCGACCAGCGTCAGCAGCAGATCGAGATCCTCGCCGGTTGCGGCGTCATAGGCAAACTGGCGGGCAAAACGGGCGGCATTGATCGCACGTTCGACGCGCCGTCCCATTTCCAGAAAACGCCACCCGGCCGCGCGGTTCATGTTCTCCTGCGCAAGGCCTGCGAACGTCGCCAGCGATTGCAAAGTCCACTCGGCCGCCTCCAGCAACGCTTCGTCGTCCTCGGCTTTTTCCGACAGGCGCTCCACCATGCCAGTGATGATATGCCACGCATCCGGCGACAGCCGCTCGCGCAACGTCCTCGCCGTGCGTTGCGCCGAGCGAACCAGCGACAGCGCGGAGCCGAACTTGTCGTGCGCCTGCAATGACTGCGCGGCGGTGGTGGCCAACTTGGCGCGCG
>JAGVII010000244.1 GCA_020056155.1 Afipia sp. | reverse complement strand
TATGTCGTCAAAACCGTCATGCACCGCATTTTCTGGAGGGCGCGGATTCAGAAATTGTGCAAGCGCAGCCTCCACGATCATGCTCTTGCCCACGCCCGGACGTTCAGTCGCAGCTTCGAGTTGCTCGTGAATCTTCTCGGTGATCCGGACGGTTACCTTGCGGGTTGCCGCGGAATTCCGTTTGTGAGGTGGCGATTTTGCCACCGCGGCCTGGCTGGCCTCCAACTCGGGTTCGCCGTGGAGCTGCATTTTCGCTCTTCTCCGTACTCTGAGCGCACCGATCAAGGCCGCAACGATTGCGGTGCGACGGATTTTGCCAAGGGGTGATTGAGTCTGATGGAGGCAACAGAAGAGCAGCATCGTTGGCGCTGCAACCGTCGACGATAGCGATCGTACCTTGGCGTAGCGAAAGAAGGGATCGGCGGGCTGATTAGCTCGCGCCGGCGCCGGCGTCGTCGTTGCCACGCACGGCGTTCTCCCCGTCGTGCGATTCGATACTCACCTCCTTCAGCATGGTCGACCCGCTGGATAGCCTCCGCCCGAGAGCTTCGACAAAACGATCATAGCGCTCCGCGCCCTTGGCGCGCGCTGCTGGGCTCGATTGCTCCGGCAGCGCTGGCGTTGATGTCAGCCAGAAGCGGATGAACAGCGCGATCGTCTCCAGCGTGACGGTATCGTTTCGTTCGAGCCGTTCGAGGACGCGCACGATCCGATCCAGCCGCTTGGCGATCGCGGCCTCCCTCCGGTCGGATTCGTCGGGCGAAAGGAAGGAGGCGATGGCAGCCTCCGCGACCAGCGACTTGGACTTGCTGTGACGCTTTGCGAAGGCCTCCAGGCCAGCGAAGGTCTCTGGATCGAGATAGATGCTGAGTTGGGCCTTTTTCATGCTCACTAGCCTAGAGATCCATCGGATCCTCCGGGTCGATGGTGACGGAACGCGCGATGCCCTGCATCGAACGGCTCAGAGCCCTCGCCTGCACCGCATCGGTGTCGCCATCATCTGGCGCGGCATCGAACTCGTTCTCGGCCAGGGGAGCCCCAATGACGACATCCTCGTGCTGCGGCAGCTCGGGCTCACGGCGAATGCCGCCGTTGGGATCACGGGATCTCCGCGTCACCTTCGCGAGGAGTTCGGCAGAGGGCGGGATTTGCGGACGGCCTGACCAATCGTCTGCCTGCGCGACCAGGGCGACCGGATTGGCGCGGGATGGATTCAAGACCCGGCGCTTTAGCTGCGTATCCTCATAGTATCGGACCTTGCTGGCGCGCACGGGGTGCACCCCCGAGACCATTACAATCGCCTCGTTAGGTGAGAGCTGCATGACTTCCCCCGGTGTAAGCAGCGGCCGCGATGTTTCCTGGCGGCTGACCATGAGGTGCCCAAGCCAAGGGCTTAAGCGATGCCCGGCATAGTTCTTCATCGCGCGCATCTCGGTCGCGGTTCCAAGGGCGTCCGACACGCGTTTGGCGGTGCGCTCATCGTTGGTCGAAAAAGCGACCCGGATGTGGCAGTTGTCGAGGATAGCGTGGTTCGGCCCGTAGGCGCGTTCGAGCTGGTTCAGGCTCTGGGTGATCAGAAAGCTGCGAATGCCATAGCCTGCCATGAAGGCAAGCTGGCTCTCAAAAAAATCCAACCGCCCGAGCGCTGCAAACTCGTCGAGCATCAGAAGCAGCTTCTGTCGTCGCCGATCGGTGTCCAGGCTCTCGGTCAATCGCCGTCCGATCTGATTAAGTACCAGCCGCATCAGGGGTTTTGTGCGGGCGATGTCGGATGGCGGGACGACAAGAAAGAGCGAGATGGGCCGGGGTCCGTCAACGAGATCGCGGATGCGCCAGTCGCTCCGTCCCGTGACCTTGGCGACGACGGGATCGCGATAGAGCCCCAGGAAACTCATCGTGGTTGACAAAACACCTGAGCGTTCATTCTCGCTCTTGTTGAGGAGCTCGCGCGATGCCGAAGCCACCACGGGATGAACGCGCTCTCCGAGGTGCGGCGTCGCCAACATCGCATTCAGCGTCGTCTCGATCGGGCGTGATGTGTCAGACAGGAAGTTGGCGACGCCGGCGAGCGTCTTGTCGGCTTCAGCGTAAAGGACATGCAAAATCGCGCCAACCAGCAAAGAATGGCTGGTCTTCTCCCAATGATTGCGGCGCTCGAGCGCGCCTTCGGGATCGACGAGGATGTCAGCAATATTTTGGGCGTCCCGTACCTCACAGTCGCCTTTGCGGATCTCGAGGAGAGGGTTATAGGCCGCGCTTGCCTGGTTGGTGGGGTCGAACAGAAGCACGGGCCCAAAGCGCGCGCGCCAGCCCGAGGTGAGCTGGAAATTCTCGCCCTTGATGTCGTGAACGATGGTGGAGTTCGGCCAAGTAAGAAGAGTCGGAATGACCAAGCCGACGCCCTTACCCGAACGGGTAGGAGCAAAGCAAAGGACATGCTCAGGGCCGTCGTGCCGGAGATATCGGCCATCAAAGCGGCCGAGCACGACGCCGTCGGTCCCCAGAAGGCCCGCCCGCCTGACCTCACGTGCGTCGGCCCAGCGCGCCGAGCCGTATGTGGTCACCTGCTGAGCTTCCTTTGCCCGCCAGACCGACAGCATGATCGCGATGCCGATAGCGGCGAACCCGCCGCTTGCGGCGATGCAGGCCCCCTCGATGAATATTTTTGGCGCGTAGGCGTCGAACTGGAACCACCAGATGAAGAAAGCAAGCGGCTGATAGATCGGCCAGCGCCCGACCATGAACCAGGCGGGCCCGAGCTGCGGTTGGTAGGCGAGACGCCAGGCCGTCCACTCGGTCGCCGTCCAAACAAAGGCGAGCACGACGATCGAGACAAGGAACAGCTGCCCCCAGAGAATCTTGGTCGCGGACATAGGCCCAGAAGCGCTCGCCCCGTGCACCCACGCAACGACAATATCCAGGCAATCGCGGTCGCGCGCGCCGTAGCGCAGAGATCGGCGGGTCAGAGCGAAAGGTCGCGCTTGCGTCCAAAACTCCAGTCGACGCCGCCGGGACCGGCGATGCCGCTTACTTGCCTGCCAAGTTCGCGCTCAAGGGACGGTATCCAGGGTACGAGCTGGAAGCCCAGGCCGTTGTCAATCATAGCAAACCGGCCTGAGGCGAGCGACAGCCTTCGGCGATAAACTCCCGAAACCGACTGGCCTGCCTCGGCGGGCATATGCGCCAGCCCCGTTTCTTCAGCCAAACGCTTACCCGCTGAATCGAGCTCGCGGGTACGCAGGGTACTGATAAGATTGCGGCCGATGATGACCTTGTCTCCGTCCCGGCGCACGAGGCCCCGTTCCGCCAGCGCATCAATCCGACGATCAAGCGCGCGGCGGACCTCGGCACCGAAACCGGCTCGCGAGAGATCGGCAGGTTCGCGGGCAACGAGGCGCCGATCGAGCCAGGTCGCCCCTTCGGCCACTACCTGTTGGTCGAGGTTGAGGTCGGAGCGGACGGCAAGCGCGATCCGCGGCCGGCCCCTCGCATCCTCAAAACGACGGAGTTCCACAATGCCCCCGATCGGACCGTCGCCGGCTGTATCGATGTCGGGGAGCTTCAGATGATGCACACGCCCGTCGATCCCGTCCACCACGGCAAACGCTGTTCCCCTTAACTCGTCATCCAGCCCGCGGGCGATGAGACGGCCGATCACGGGTCCGCCATGGCCTTCGCCCTCGAGCGCCCAGGATGACGGCGCGCGAGATGCACCATCCTTGGCTAGGCTCTTGTGCAGCCGCTTGATGATATCGCCGCGCTCCCCGAGCGCACGCAAGCGCTGCTCCGCGTCAGCGGCCAGAACCCAGCGCGCGGGCCCGGCTGGTTCAGCAAGTCCGAGCCGCTCAAGCGTCCGCATCCGGCCGATCCGGATCTCCCGCAACGGATCGCGCGCGACATCGCGTTCGGGCCGAAGATCGACCACCCCTTCCGCCCTGCCCGCTTCCCGGGCAAGCACCCGATCGAGCCGCGTCCAGCGTTCGCTCGTGACCTCTGCCTCGAGACCGCGCCGTATCTCGAGCTCAGATCGCGGGCCAAGCTCACGCGTGACGAGATCACCTGCGCGCGCCCGCAGGCCGGTTCCGATGTAGTCGCGGCTGATGACAAGGTCGGAACCGTCGTCCGCGCGACCGCGCACGAGAATGTGGATATGGGGATGCTCGGTATTCCAGTGGTCGACGGCGACCCAGTCGAGCCGCGTGCCGAGATCACGCGAGGCCTGATCCATCAGCTCACGGGTAAAGCTCCGCAGGCTTTCCAGCTCAGTGGCATCATCCGGCGAGACGATGAACCGGAAATGATGCCGGTCCCCGTCGCAGCGTTCCGCAAAAGCCCGGCCGTCTGCATCGTCCCCGGCAGCATCGAAGAGCTCACCGGGCGATCCATCGCGGGTGACACCGTCCCGTTTGAGATAACCGATATGGGCTCGCAGTGCGCCGGGCGACCGCATCCGGCGTACGACACGCGCCTTGACCATGGCGCCCCGGGCGCGGTTGTTGAGGAGCCGTGCCGCGGCAACGCTCGCCGCACGGCCGCGCCCGAAGGACCCACTCCTCCTGACTCCGCCGTGTGAGAGACCGCCTGCCTTCTGCGCGGCTCTGAGGGCCTGCGCGAGAAACGATTTTGCCTTGGGCGCGCGCGTCGAACGGATACGGCCTGGACGGATGCGGAAATCGTCGTTGCGGCTCATCTTGCCCGCCGCAAGGTGTCGAAAACCGAGCAAGAACAGCGCCATGGCGAAACTCGCAAGTTGCGCCGGTCCTTCGCAATGTTCGGAGCATGATTGAGATTGCTGACATTTCCCAACCGACCGACCGGCCGCACCTTGCGGCTTTTATCCTGCCCTCCTCGGTTGCTGGTTCCCAGGGCCCAACTTCCAAGCCAACAGCCTCGCGGTACTCGCGGCGATTTGCGACAAAATGCAGTTAGGGTCATTGCGGTGGATCATCCAATTGCGCCTGCCCGAACGTCGGCTGGTGGCCGATTCATTGCGAAAGAGCCGCCGCGACTTTGGCAGTTGATTTGCGAAGCCCCCCACTGTTTGCGAGCGAAGCGAGCGTTTGCGATAGCGATCGTTACCCGGAGGGCCGAGACACCCGTAGGGTGGCTCGGTGAGGAGCGAAGCGACGAGTAGAGCGCGGGCCGAAGGCATCGCCCGTATGCCATCAGCACCTTAATATCGTACTCCTCCGCGAACTCTTGCCGCGTGAGCGAGGGTCCTTCAGTAGCAAACCCGAGAGTCTAGCGTCATGATCGTGTTGCAGCGTTTCGAATGCAAACCGAGGCACGATGGCCGTGACAAGGCGTGCAATGATCCGACGCGGACGTAGTCCTCCAATCTGACCCGGCAATAACAGCTTGCACCGGTTGCGTCGCTGCCTGTGCGGCCGCTCTGCCTGTTGTGGACCGCCCCGGTGAGGGAAGATCAGAGTGTGCAAGAATGAGCCGAAATAGGTCGGAGGGATGCTGCCGATCTGCATGATCACTCCTCATGCGTCCACACCGGCACCACCCTGCCGATAACCGCGGATGCAGGGAGCGGTCCAAAGTATCGACCGTCAAGCGAGTCCTCGGACTGCCAATTCATGACAAAGACTTCACCGGTCGAGAGCAGACGGCATCCCTGCCAGACCGGTAAGGGTCGACCGCGGGCGTCGCGTTCCCTCGCCTGCCCTACCTCAACGTCGTCGACAGCAATTTTGAGCCCGGTTCTGCAGACGGTCTGTCCAGGGAGCGCGAGGATCCGCTTCAGCATCGGCACGCCGATCGGCAAATACCCATTGAAATCGAGAAAGGTTCCGAGCGGCTCCGGCGGTCGAATTGCGACGAGGTCGGTGACGCTCAGTCGGTCGACTGGTTGCAATCGATACAGGCCAATGGGTACGCTCTCCGAGGCGTTCCAAATGTAGGAAGGCGTCTCTTTTTCACTTCCGGCCAGCACGAGGGCGACGCTTCCAAACGTCGCGAGAATGGTCGTCATTCGGCCGGTCATGACGTCACCTTCCGGCGATGCAACCACGCCTGGTGACGACCGCGCGTATAGGTTCGCGGCGCCTCGTTGACTGACAGCCGGTTGTGAACGTGGTGCCAGTAGTCAGGCGCAGCGTCCGCAGGGTCGATCCCGAGTGCCTCTACCGCATCGATCAGCTGCAGAACGCGCTCGACCTTTGGCCAGCCAGATAGTCGCAGCAGACTCTCGCCGCCAGGGTTGATCCAAGGGACGGTTGAGTAGCGCTGGCCCGGTGCCGCCGCACGCAAGATGTCGATCCGGGACAGCACGGTCCCGAAGTCGTTGGACGTCCAGCGCACGAACGCAAAGATGCTGCCGGGCGCGAATGAGAGGACACGCCGATGAAGGTCGACGATCTTTTCAGAGATCGGATGACCAAACCGAATCCGGTTCTCAATCCGCTTTTCGAGCCAGAGAAGCTCGACAGTCGTAACGTCATTCACTTGCGACTCCATGTCAGTGTCGGACGTGTGGCACGCACAACCGCACCCTGGATACCGGGATGCTGGAGCGCAGGCCTGAAAGGAGGAGTGCGGTTCTGGTCGTCGCGCCGCTGTTGGGCCGGCAACTGTCCTGCTGGCACCGCATCCCGGCCGTCGAGGTCCGTTAGAAGGAATCCGAAGGATTCCCTGTTAGTAGAGTTACGAGGTCGAGAAGATGTTGTGCGCCAAGGCGTTGAGTGCGATTCTGGTCCCCGATAGCACGAGGATCCGGTCCCCGATGGCACGAGAGTTGTGGTCCCCGATAGCACGAGCGAATTCACAGCTTTTCCCCTGGGTGAGGTACGAGCCCGCGCTTTCGCAGCCGCTCTGTGAGCGGGTCGATCGCAGTAGGTGCAAAGTTCAGCCGCTCCGCGCCGTTTGGATCCTGCGTGATGATGAGTTCGTAGCCCGGCAGGGTCTGCCGGCGCACGATCTGGCGCAGGTCATAAGCAAAGTGCTTGACCGGCGATAGGCTGCCGGACTTGGCGTGAAGGTGTACGACGTCGAAGCTCCAGCCTCCGCCCTGACGGCCGCCGTGCTTGCGGACGAGACGATAAAGCCATCGCTCGAGCCCGCCGGTGAGATCGAAATACCCACGGTCGATGGTCAGCACGAGCGCATCGTTCAGAACGCCCGTGTAGAACCAATCCGGCAGGATCAACTCAAGTCCGCGAGGCTTGCCGTGGCAATCTGCCGTTTCCTTCCATTCGTTGATCCAG
>JAGVII010000129.1 GCA_020056155.1 Afipia sp. | reverse complement strand
TCCTTGACTCGCATGAGCTGTCCTTGAGTCTCCCTTGGCGCTTTTCCGTGCAAGGCATCAGCGTCGCATTGCGGGTCACCCCGCGCGGCGGACTGGACGCAATCGACGGCATTGAAACCCTGGCCAATGGCCGCAGCGTCGTGAAAGTCCGGGTCCGCGCCATCGCCGAGGGCGGCGAAGCCAATCGCGCGGTAACCGAATTGCTCGCCAGGGCGCTTCGCGTGCCGAAAAGCCATGTGCGGGTGCTGTCCGGCGTGACCTCGCGGCTCAAGCAGGTCGCGGTGGATGGCGACCCGAAGACATTGGGCGATGCCTTGCACGCCCTGACCAAGACAACAGGCTCCTGACGAAAGAAACCGGATGTCAGCCAAGATCATCGATGGAAAAATCATTGCCGCCGATCTGCGCGCGCGCGTCGCGGATGAAGTGACGCGTGTGAAACGCGATCACGGCCTGACGCCGGGTCTGGCGGTGGTTCTGGTCGGCAACGATCCCGCCTCGGAAGTCTACGTCCGCAACAAGGCGAAGCAGACCGAAGCCGCCGGCATGGCGTCGTTCGAATACAAGCTCGCAGCGGAGACGCCGCAGGCTGAACTGCTGGCGCTGATTGCGAAGCTCAATGCCGACGCCAGCGTGCACGGCATCCTGGTGCAGTTGCCGCTGCCGAAGGGGCTGGACACCCAGACGGTCATCAACGCCATCGATCCGGCTAAGGACGTCGATGGCCTGCATCCGGTCAATGCCGGCCGGCTTGCGAACGGCCTGCCCGCGCTGACGCCGTGCACGCCGCTCGGCTGCATCATCCTCGCCAAAACGGTTCACGCCTCGCTGGAAGGCATGAACGCGGTGATCATCGGGCGCTCGAATCTGGTGGGCCGCCCGCTGGTGCAGCTGCTGCTCAATGAAAACGCCACGGTGACCATTGCCCATTCGCGCACACGCGATCTCGCGGCCATCTGCAGGAATGCCGATCTGCTGCTCGCCGCTGTCGGCAAGCCGGAAATGGTGAAGGCTAGCTGGATCAAGCCGGGCGCGACCGTGATCGATGTCGGCATCAATCGGATTCCGGGCGTGGACGGCAAGAACAGACTGGTCGGCGACGTTGCCTATCAGGAGGCGCTCGGCGTGGCCGGCGCGATCACGCCGGTGCCCGGCGGGGTCGGCCAGATGACCGTGGCGTGTCTGCTGGTGAACACGTTGCGTGCGGCGAGTGCGATCAAAGGGCTCAAGGCGCCGGCAGTGTAATCGCGTCATTGCGAGGAGCGCTTGTGACGAAGCAATCCAGTCTTCACTTGTGGCTCTGGATTGCTTCGCTTCGCTCGCAATGACGGAAGCTACTGCGCCGTATTCTGCACCAGCCGCCGGTAGAACCGGATCATATCGCCGTAATTCTCCACGCCGAGACGCTCGTTGGTGCCGTGAAAGCGCGTGAGATCTTCGGCGTTGGCGCGGACCGGCGAGAAGCGGAAGATGTTGTCGGTGACGCCGGCGAAATGCCGTGAATCGGTGGCGGCGATCATCAGGCCGGGCGCGACGACGACGTCGGGAAAAATCTCGCGGATGGTGCGGTTAAGCGCGCGGTAAGAGGGGCTCGCTGTCGAGGTGACCGGCGGCGGCTCGGTGTTGCCGGTGCGCGGCACGACCGCGATCCTGTCGTTGGCGGCAGCGCGCTTGACGTGATCGATGATGCCGGTCTCGGTCTCGCCGGGCAGCAGCCGGAAGTTCACGGTGGCGTCGACCTTGCCCGGCAGCACGTTGTCTTGATTACCGGCATTGAAGATCGTCAGCGCCGTGGTGGTGCGGATGATCGCGTCGGTGGTCGCGCTTTTTTCCAGCTCACGCTGCAGCACCGGCTTGAGCAGCCACAGGTTCGACAGCACGATGCGGTTGGGCAGGTTCATCTCGGGCGCAAGCGTGTCGAACATCTCGCGCACGGTGCCGCGAATCTCCGCCGGAAACCGCTGGTCCTCGAGCCGCGCCAGCGCTGCGCTCATCATGCCGATGGCCGACTGGCGCGGCGGCATCGATGAATGACCGGGCGCTGCCGCCAGATTCAGCGTCAGCGTGACATAGCCCTTCTCGGCGACGCCGATCAGCGCCACCGGCTTGTCGATGCCTTTGAGAATTCCCTCGGTGATCAGCAGACCTTCGTCGAGCACGAAATCGAGCTTGATGCCGCGCGACGCAAGCAGCGCCGCGATCTGTTTTGCGCCGCGCTGACCCGAGACTTCTTCATCCTGTCCGAACGCGAAGTAGATCGTGCGTTTGGGGCGGAAACCTTCCTTGATGAGCTGTTCGGCGGCCTCGAGAATCGCGAACAGGTTACCCTTGTCGTCCCACGAGCCGCGGCCCCAGATGAAGCCGTCGCGGACCACGCCGTCGAACGGCGGCACCTGCCAGTTGCCTTCGGTGCCGGGCGCGATCGGCACCACGTCCTGATGCGCCAGAAGTGCGATCGGCGCGGCCTTCGGATCGGAACCCTCCCACGCATAGAGCAGCCCGAGGTTGCCGACGACCTCGCGTTTCGTCGCCGTATGGAAGGCCGGGTAGTTCGCCTGCATGAAGGCCTGCATGCCGCGGAAGGCATCGGCGTTCTGTTCGGG
>JAGVII010000395.1 GCA_020056155.1 Afipia sp. | reverse complement strand
TACGGCGAACACCTCGCGGCCCTGTTCGTTGGCGAAGCGTGCGGTGACCAGCGAGCCTGAGCGATGCGCGGCCTCGACAATCACGACGCCGAGCGCGACGCCGGAGATGAGGCGATTGCGTCGCGGAAAATCCCGCGCGCGCGGGCCGTGGCCGAGCGGCATTTCGGAAATCGCGCCGCTGCCGGACGAGATGATCGCCGCCAGCAGATCTTCGTGCTCGGCCGGATAGATCTTGTCATGTCCGCCCGCCAGCACGGCGACGGTGCCGGTCTCGAGCGTCACGCGATGCGCGGCCTGATCGATGCCGCGCGCCAGGCCGGAGGCGATGGCAAAACCGGCGTTGCCGAGATCGCGCGCGATGGTTTGCGCGAACTTCAGTCCCGCGCCGGACGCGTTGCGCGAACCGACGATGCCGATCATCGGCTGGGTCTGGACGTTGAGGACGCCGCGCACGCCGAGCAGCGGCGGAGAGTCGTCGATCAAGGCAAGGCGCGGCGGGTAGCCGTATTCACCGGGCGCGAGCAGGGCGACACCGAGCCGTCGGCTGTTGTCGATCTCGCGCTCGGCCTCCGCCTGTGTGCAGATACGGCCAATCTTCGAGGCGCCGCCGCGCTGCGCCAGATCGGGCAGGCGGTCGAGCGCTTCGCGTGCACTGCCGAAATGATTGACGAGGGAGCGGAAGGTGCGCGGTCCGACATTGTCCGAACGGATCAGCCGCAGCCAGTCGATGCGCTGCGCGTCGCTCAGTCTGGTCGTGGCTGGAGTCTTGATGTCCACGTGGCCCCCGTGGACGGGGAGTGTGGGGCAAGTTTGCGCGGACGACAATCGCGGTGAAGGGGGATTTTACCCCTTCTTCCCGATCTTGCCTTCGGTCCCGTTCATCAGCCGCGTGATGTTGGCGCGGTGCATGATCCACAGCACGGCGGTGAGCAGCGCGAACACGGCGGCCAGCGTCGTGTGCTGCGACCAGAACAGCATCAGCGGCACGACCACGCTGGCAACCAGCGCCGCCAGCGACGAGTAGCGGAAGATCAGCGCCACGGCGATCCAGATGGCGCAGAACGCCAGCGCGGCGGGCCAGAACAGGCCGAGCAGGATGCCGATGTAGGTGGCGACGCCCTTGCCGCCCTTGAACTTCAGCCACACCGGAAAAAGATGCCCGACGAATGCGCCGACGCCAGCGGCAATCGCGGCGTCAGGCCCGCCGATATATCCGGCGGCGATCACCGCGACCGTGCCCTTGAGCATGTCGCCGATCAGCGTCGCGGCGGCGAGGCCTTTGTTGCCGGTGCGCAGCACGTTGGTCGCGCCGATGTTGCCGGAGCCGATCGAGCGAAGATCTTCCGTTCCGGCGAGCCTGGTGAGGATCAGGCCGAACGGGATCGAGCCACACAGATAACCGAAGGCCAGCGCCAGCAGGAGAGTGCCGATCATGTTGCCTCCTTTAGTTCCCGAGCCGAACCTAAAATGAAAAGATCAGCAGCTTGCCTTGTCATCTCTCCCCATGGGGGAGAGGTCGGATTGCGGAGCAAGTCGGGTGAGGGCGATCCATTTTTTATATCCGACACTGAACGCCCCTCACTCCAGCCCTCTCTCCGGCGGGGAGAGGGAGCGCATCATCCGCGTTCCGGCCAATCATGATGCCTCACACATGCTCATAAACGGTGCGGCCGTCGACGATGGTGCGAGCGACGCGGCCGCTGAAGCGCGCTTCGTCAAACGGCGTATTCTTGCATTGGGATTTCAGGTCCGCCGGATCCAGCACCCAGGGCGTATCGAGATCGATCACGATCACATCCGCGGGTGAGCCCGGACGCAGCGAGCCGCCGGGCAGGCCCAGCAGTTCGGCCGGACGGGTCGACATGGCGCGGATCAGGACTTTAAGTTCGACCTCGCCTGAGTGAACGAGGCGCAAACCCGCCGACAGCATGGTTTCAAGACCGATGGCGCCGTGGGCTGCTTCGGCGAACGGCAGGCGTTTCACCTCGACGTCCTGCGGGTTGTGGTCCGACATGATGACGTCGATCAGGCCCGAGGCGAGGCCCGCCACCAGCGCGGCGCGATCCTGTTCGGTGCGCAGCGGCGGCGACAGCTTCAGGAAGGTGCGATAAGGGCCGATGTCGTTTTCGTTCAGCGTGATGTGGTTGATCGAGGCCGAGGCGCTGACGCCCAGACCGGCATCCTTGGCGCGCCTGAGAATGTCGAGCGAGTCGATGCAGGTCAGGGAAGCCGCGTGATAGCGCCCGCCGGTCAGCGCCACGAGGCGCATGTCGCGCTCCGGCACCACGGCCTCGGATGCATTTGGAATTCCGAACAGGCCGAGCCTTGACGCGAACTCGCCTTCGTTCATCACGCCTTCGCCGACAAGGTTCGGATCTTCGGTGTGATGGACGATCAGCGCATCGAAATCGCGGGCGTAGGTCAGCGCGCGGCGCATCACCAGCGCATTCATCACGCTCTTGTCGCCGTCGGTGAACGCGACCGCGCCTGCCGCCTTCAGCAGGCCGATCTCGGTCATCTCGTCGCCGTTCATGCCCTTGGTCAGCGCGGCCATGGGGTGAATGTTGACAATGGCGGTGTCGCGGGCGCGGCGCAGGATGAAATCCACCGTCGCGGAATTGTCGATCACGGGCCTGGTGTCGGGCTGACAGACGATGGTGGTGATGCCGCCAGCTGCCGCGGCCAGACTCGCGGAGGCGAAAGTCTCGCGATGGCCGGCGCCCGGTTCCCCGACAAAGGCGCGCATGTCCACGAGGCCCGGGGCCACGACCTTGCCGGCGCAATTAATAATGTCTGTGCCTTCGGGTACGCCGGCGGCGCCGATGCCGCGCCGCGCCTCGCGGATGGTTCCGTCGGCGATCAGCACATCGCCGGGGCCGTCGAGATCGCGCGAGGGGTCGATCAGGCGGGCGTTGGCGAGCAGGATGGGGCGGCGATCTGTGCGCATGTGCTTCACGCGTTGGGCAGGTTGCGGGCGAGTGCTTCGAGCACCGCCATGCGCACCGCCACACCCATTTCCACCTGTTCGCGGATCAGCGACTGCGCGCCGTCAGCCACGATGGAGTCGATCTCAACGCCTC
>JAGVII010000649.1 GCA_020056155.1 Afipia sp. | reverse complement strand
TACATACAGCCTGTATGTTATTTGCGATTAAACATACAGACTGTATGTTAATTGGCAAGGGATGACCATCATGAAAATCACCAGCTACTACCCCGTCATCATGACCCGCGACGTCTACGCCACAGCCGACTTCTACACGGCGCATTTCGGGTTCGAGGAGAAGTACCGAAGCGACTGGTACATCCATCTCCAGTCGACCGCCGATTCCTCGGTCAACCTCGCCGTCCTGGATGGAAGCCACGAAACGATCCCGGAGGTCGGCCGCGGCCGGGTGTCGGGATTGCTCCTGAACTTCGAAGTCGAGGATGCCGATGAAATGTACGCCAAGGCAAAGGCGGCAGGCCTCCCGATCCTGATCCCGCTGCGCGACGAAGCGTTCGGGCAGCGCCACTTCATCACGTCGGACCCCAACGGTGTGCTGATCGATGTGATCAAGCCGATTCCGCCGAGCAAGGAATTCGCGGAACTTTATACAGAGGATTCACTGCCAAAGTGAGTCGCATCAACGGCCTGCGATTCAGAGTTGAATCAGAACTTCAGCTCTGAATTGCACTCCAGAACATCGACAGGCCCGCGACCAGCATCAAGCCGTCCATCAGCAGACGGAACGCGTCAGGATCGAGCTTAACCACGAAACGCTTGGCGATGAATGCGCCGGCGAACAGCGACGACCCGGCGATCAACCCTTTCAGGATGGTGTCGAGCGGCAGCGCATCGAAGCGCTGGAACGTGATCGCCTTGATGATGTAGATCGCCAGCGACCCGGCAGCTTCGGTCCCAAGCAGCGCGCCCTTGACGAGGCCGTAGGACATGAAGATCGGGACTGTAATGGGTCCGGTGGAGGCCACGATGCCGGTGAGATAGCCCGCGACTGCACCGATGACCGCGAGCGACCACAGCGGCAACGTGAAGCTGCGCGCTTCCATCCAGCGCCGCAGCGGGATCATCGCAATCAGGAACACGCCGATGGTGACATCCACAACGCCCGACGGGAGCGCGAGCAGCGTTCGCGCCCCAAGTGCGGCGGCCGGCGCGCCCGGAATC
Source organism: Afipia sp. (assembly GCA_020056155.1). Classification (GTDB taxonomy): domain Bacteria; phylum Pseudomonadota; class Alphaproteobacteria; order Rhizobiales; family Xanthobacteraceae; genus Afipia. The sequence continues at coordinate 3,079 of JAGVII010000649.1, read as the reverse complement.
GCGTAAGCGGCCACCGCCCGCCAGTCGACCTCCCGCCACCATGCGATGATCCGCGAGAGGTTCGCCAGGATCGCCGCGATCGCCATGATCGGGACCGCCTGCTTCGGCCCGAAGGCGTAGGCAAGCACCGGCAGCAGCATGATCGAGGAGCCGGTGCCCACGATGCCGCTGATGATGCCGGCCGCGAGGCCGATAATGAGGATGAAGGCATAGATCAAGGAATGGCCTTCCCAAACTGCACCAAGGCTCAAACTTCGCGTCGTCATGCCCGCGCTTGTCGCGGGCATCCACGTCTTATTTCCTTGGAGCCAAGACGTGGATGGCCGGGACGATGCCCGGCCATGACGAGATTGCAGCTTAAACGGCAACTCTCAGCGCATCAGCGTCTCACCCGCTGAAAACGCCGGTCGAATCGCTGAACAGCCCAAGCCCCTGCGGGGCCTCCGTTCGGGTGGCAGCGCCTGCCGGCAGCGGGCTCGTCAGCGAGGTATTGTTGCCCCACAGTTCGCGCACGGCGTTCGACACCGGCTCGGGACGGTCGCCGGTCTGGTACAGCGAACGGAAGACGGGCTGGGCCGGCGTCTGCAGCGACGCGACCTGCGTGGGCGCAATGGCGAGGGGCACCCGGACCTGAGGGAAACTCGAGAGATAGGCCGCGTTGTCGATCGGCGCAGGCGCAACTGCCATGCCCGAGCCGGGCGTGACCCCGGCAGCCGCCATTGCCGTGCGCGCCGTCGGGGAATTCGCCGCAGCGTCATAGCGCGAGGTCAGCACCGAATAGACCTGCGACACGCTGCGCGCGCTGCCGTCGCGGTTGTAGAAAATCGAGCGGTTCGCAGCGGCGGCGCTCGGAAACAGCGCGGGGGCTGACACGCCCGGACTGTCCTCGGCTTTCGAGATCAGCCTGGACGCGCCGCTGACGCCCATAAAATGCGCCATGTAGAGTTCGCTGTCGGTCGGACGGCGGCCGATCATGCCGGTCAGCTTGAAGCTGTTCGATTGCGTCAGCACGCCCGCCATGGCCGCGTTGGCGGCGGGGTCGTCGCGCAACTTCAGAATTTCGTCACGCGTGGCAGAATCCGCGACCGTATAGCGGCCCGACCCGGATTTCGAAATCGCATCGGCGTATTTGCCGAAACCGAATGCAGCCCCCGCCTCTTTCACGGTGCCGAGCCAGGTCTGCTCGATGAACTGGTAAAGTCCCCGCGCCGAGGACGTCGAAGCCTGTGCCCTGGGATTGAGGTTGGATTCGATTTTCGCGGCCGAAATCAGGTACTCGAAACTGGCGCCGGTTGCGCTGGCGGCATTCTTGATCGTGCCCGCGATTTTCGCGCGTGCAGACTCCAGCCCAGCACCGATGGTTGTTGAATCGACCGCCATGTTTGGTGCCCGCTCCCCAGGAACCTGTCCCAGCGTGGGGCATTTATGGTTAACAGGAGGTTAACAACGATCGCGAGGCTCGCCGTAAAGCGGCTCGCACCTCAGGATGACGGTCGATTTTTCAGCGATAGACCTTGGCGGGATCGAACACCTTGTCGGCATCGACGAATGTCAGCTTGGCCTCGCCACCTTCGCCGGTGACGGCGCGGTAGAAACACGAGCGCCGCCCGGTATGGCAGGCCGCTCCCGTCTGCTCGACTTTGATCCACACCGCGTCCTGATCGCAGTCCGTCCGCATCTCGATCACGCGCTGAACGTGGCCGGAGCTTTCGCCCTTGCGCCACAGCGCCTTGCGCGAGCGGCTGTAATACCACGCCTCGCCGCTGGCGACGGTCTTGCGTAAAGCCTCGTCGTTCATGTGCGCGACCATCAGCACGTCGCCGGAGGCGGCGTCGGTTGCGACGCAGGTCACGAGGCCGGACGCGTCGAACCTGGGCTGAAACGTCAGCCCTTCTTCGACGTCGTGGTTGTGTGTGTGTGATGAAGCAGACACGTCAATATCCCCTCGTCATTGCGAGCCAACGGGTCCGGCTTCGCCGGCCCGATGACAGGCTCCGCGAAGCAATCCAGAGCGATAAGGAAAGCTGGATTGCTTCGTCGCTCCGCTCCTCGCAATGACGACGAAAAATACAGCTCTGGCGAATTTCAGACGCCGCGCACCATGTTGAGGAAACGGGCCTGCTCGTCCGGATTGTCCTGGAAAATTCCGGTGAAGCGGGTCGTCAGGGTCTTGGCGCCTTCCTTGGCGATGCCGCGAACCGACATGCAGGTATGCTCGGCTTCCATCACCACCGCGACGCCGCGCGGCTTGAGGATGGCGTTGATCGCACCGGCAACCTGCGCGGTGAGATGCTCCTGGGTCTGCAGGCGATGGGCGAACGCATCGACCAGACGCGCCAGCTTCGACAGGCCGACCACGCGATCCACCGGCGCGTAGGCGATGTGCGCCTTGCCGTAGAACGGCATCACATGGTGCTCGCAATGCGAATGGAAGTTGATGTCGCGCATCAGCACGAAATCGTCGTAGCCCGCCGTCTCGCCGAAGGTGCGGTCGAGGATTTCGGCGGGGCACTGGGCATAGCCCTGAAACAGTTCGTCATAGGCCTCGACCATGCGGCGCGGCGTATCGAGCAGGCCCTCGCGGCTGGTGTTCTCGCCGATATAGGCCAGCAGCGTCTTGACCGCCGCTTCCGCTTCGCTGCGGGACGGCCGGACAAGACCCGGATCGATGGCTGATGCCATGTAATCGGAAGCAGGAATTTCGGATTTTTCCGCCGGCTTGCCGCTGCGGATCGGCTTGATGATCGCGTCCATTTCGTCTCCGTTCGACCGGCCCTTGTCCATGACGTGGAGGGCCGGAGTGTCACCGGTTAGCCGCAGCAGCCAATCGGATCGATTGAGCCACCGGACGCCTATCCCGCATGTTCGCAGCAAATCGAAGGGAAATCCGTCTATATTTCCCTGCATCGCTGGAATGCAGGCCGTTTATTCCTGCATCCAGGTCATTATATAGGCTGTGGGCCGCGACCGCCAAGGGCGGCGGGCGGAAAGGGTCTTATGCGAGCGAATTCGACCGCCATGCTGAACGACATTTACAACAAGAAAATCATCGAATTGGCGGGCAATATCCCGCGTCTCG
>JAGVII010000295.1 GCA_020056155.1 Afipia sp. | reverse complement strand
TCGGCCGCGAAGCTGTCGAGGCACTCGCGCCGCGCGACGGCGGCGTCTATGTCGATGCCACGTTCGGCGCCGGCGGCTACAGCCGTGCGATCCTGAAAGTTCCCGGCACGCGCGTGATCGGCATCGACCGCGACCGCACGGCGATCATCGGCGGTTTCGAACTTGTGGAGTCGTCCGCCGGGCGGCTGACTCTGGTCGAGGATCGCTTTTCCAATCTGGCCGACGTCTGCGCGGGACAAGGTCTCAGCGCGGTCGATGGCATCGTGATGGATGTCGGCGTCTCATCGATGCAGCTCGATCAGTCCGAGCGCGGCTTCTCGTTCCGCCTCAACGGGCCGCTCGACATGCGGATGGGTCACGACGGCCCCACCGCGGCTGATTTGGTGGCGAAGGCCTCCGAAACCGATCTCGCCAATATCATTTATATCTTCGGCGAAGAGCGTCATTCCCGCGCTGTCGCCCGCGCCATTGTCGCGGCAAGGAAAGAATCGCCGATCACCACCACGCGCGCGCTGGCCGATATTGTCTCGCGCGTGGTGCGCTCCAAGCCGAACGAAATTCATCCGGCCACCCGCACGTTCCAGGCGCTGCGCATCTTCGTCAATGAAGAGCTGGACGAACTGCACGCGGCGCTCGTCGCCGCCGAAAAGATGCTGAAACCGGGCGGACGCCTCGCGGTGGTGTCGTTCCACTCGCTTGAGGATCGCATCGTCAAGAACTTCCTCAACGAGCGCGGCAAGCGCGGCGGCGGCTCGCGGCATCTGCCGGATATCAAGCAGGCGCTGCCGAGCTTCGAGATTCTCACCAAGCGCCCCGTCGTGGCGGACGATGATGAAGTCGCGGCCAATCCGCGCGCGCGTTCGGCGAAGTTGCGGGCCGCTGCGCGCACCGATGCGCCCGCGCAACCGGAAACAGCATCGTTCGACTGGCCGCAACTGGCCGACGTGATGAGGGGAGGCTGACATGCGTTTCGTCCACCTTTTCGTCATCTGCGCGCTGGTCTTCGCTGCGGCCTATGTCTACCGCATCAAGATGGAATCGGCCGTTCGGACCGAGCGCGTTCTGAAACTGCGCGCGGACATCCGCCAGCAGCGCGATTCGATTGCGAGCCTGAAGGCGGAATGGGCCAGGCTGGAATCGCCGAAGCGGCTGCAGGAACTGGCCTCGCGCCACCTTTCGCTGCGCCCGATCGAAGCGACCCAATATGATTCGCTGAAGAACCTGCCGCCGCGTCCGCCGAGCTTCGTCAAACCGGGCGATCCCGATCCGATCGGCACCATGATCGAAAGCGTCGATCTGGAGGCGCTTGCCGCCGCCGCCTCGGAAGACGAAACGCTCACCGGTTCGATTCCCCAGCCGGAGGGCGCGAGGTGACGGACCAGATCACACGTCCCCCCGAACCCTGGCGGCAGCGTCTGATCCGCACGCTGCTTTACGGGCGCAATGTCGATCGTTCGGCCAAGGCCCGTGCGCGTGTCGGTCTTGCCATCGTCGCATTCACACTGGTCTATGCGGTGATTGCCGGGCGTCTCGTGATGTTCGCGGTTGGCAGCGACGGCCATGGCGCGCGGCGCACCGCATCGCAGGACGCCATCGCCACCGCGAGGCCGGACATTCTGGATCGCAACGGTGCGATCCTGGCCACCGACGTCAAGACGCCGTCGCTGTTCGGCGAGCCGCGCCGCCTGATCGACAAGGACGAGGCCATCGAACTGCTTACCGCGACGATGCCGGACATCGACGCGGGCGAGGTGCGGGATCGTCTCTCCTCGAAGAAAGGATTTGTCTGGCTGAAGCGCGAGATCACGGCGCAGCAGCAGAAAGACATTTACCGTCTCGGCATTCCGGGCATCGGTTTCCTTCGGGAGAACAAGCGCGTCTATCCGAGCGGCCCCATCGTGTCGCATCTGATCGGCCACGTGAACATCGACAATCAGGGCATCGCGGGCATCGAGAAGTGGCTCGATTCGAATGGGCTTGCCGATCTGCATCGCGCCGGATTCGCGACCGACCGGCAGCAGGAGCCGGTTCAGCTTGCGGTCGATCTGCGCGTCGAGCATGCGCTGCGCGATGAACTGCTGAAGGCCAAGGACAAGTACAAGGCGAAGGCGGCCGCGGGTCTGGTCTCGAACGTGAACACCGGCGAGATCATCGCCATGGTCTCGGTGCCGGACTACGATCCGAACAACCCGCGCGAGGCCAACGATCCGACCCGCATCAACCGCCTGACCACCGGCGTGTTTGAAATGGGATCGACATTCAAATCGCTGACGCTCGCGATGGCTCTCGATTCCGGCAAGGCCACTGTCAACACGCTCTACGATGCGCGGGCGCCGCTGGTCTACGGCAAGTTCAAGATTCACGACACCCATAATCTCGGACGTTCCGTTCCGATGTGGGAGGTGTTCACCGAATCCTCCAACGTCGGCGCTGCACGCATCGCGCTCTCTATGGGTGTCGAGGCGCACAAGGCCTTCCTGCGCAAACTCGGCCAGCTCACCCGCCTGCGCACCGAACTGCCCGAAAGCGCCGAGCCGCTGGTGCCGAAGCGCTGGGGTGAACTGAACACCATCACCATCGCGTTCGGGCACGGCATGGCGGTTGCGCCGCTGCAGGCGGTGATGGGGATTAATGCGCTGGTCAACGGCGGCCTTCTGATCCCGCCGACGTTCCTGAAGCGCTCCCGCGAGGATGCGCTCCAGGTGGCCAAGCAAGTGGTCAAGCCGGAGACCAGTTACAGCATGCGCTACATGATGCGGCTGAATGCTGAAAAAGGCACCGCGCGGAAGGCCGACATCAAGGGCTATTATGTCGGCGGCAAGACAGGCACCTCGGAAAAGGTCGTCAATGGCCGATACTCCAAGAAGCAGGTGCTGAATTCCTTCACGGCGATCATGCCCGCCGATAAGCCGGAATATCAGCTGCTGATCATGCTGGATGAGCCGAAGGGGCTGCCGGAAACCCACGGCTTCATTACCTCGGGCTGGAACGCCGTGCCGACCGGCGGCAAGGTGATCGAGCGGATCGCCCCGCTGCTGGGGATGACGCCGCGGTTCGATTTGCCGCCGTCCGAGCGCCTTATTCTTGCGGCATCGAAAGAAAGCCGGTAACCGCCACTCTTCATCTCTCCCCGCCGGGGAGAGGTCGCGAGCAAAGCGAGCGGGTGAGGGGGTTCGAATTTCAATTTTGACATCTAGCGCCTCTCTCCCCAACCCTCTCCCCCTTGGGGAGAAGGGGCTCTATTGTGCAAGTGTCGGATCCGATCTTTCGTCGTTCGGTCATGTTACAATGCGGTGAAATGAAACTACGCGACCTTTTCAGCGGGGACGCCGTGATCGGCGCGCAACATGCCGATGTTGCGGTCGCCGGTCTCGCCGTGGACAGCCGCGTGGTGAAGCCGGGCGACGTGTTTTTTGCGCTCGCCGGGACCAGGACCGATGGCGCGCGCTTTATCGATCAGGCGATTGCCTCCGGCGCCGCGGCGGTTGTCAGCGACCGTACTCCCGAAAACGACGATCGCGTTCCGTTCATCGCGGTGCCGAATCCGCGCCGCGCGCTGGCGCTCGCCGCCGCGCGGTTCTATGCACGCCAGCCCGCCATCGTTGCCGCCGTCACCGGCACCAGCGGCAAGACTTCAGTCGCCGTATTCACGCGGCAGATCTGGCAGCGCCTTGGTTATGTGGCCGCGAGCATCGGCACCATCGGACTCGTCTCGCCGAAACGGACGGTCTACGGCTCGCTGACCACGCCCGATCCGATCGCGCTGCATCGCTCCCTCGATGAGATTGCGGGCGAGGGCGTGACCCATCTGGCGTTCGAGGCGTCGTCGCATGGCCTCGACCAGCATCGCCTTGACGGCGTGCGCGTCAGCGCCGGGGGGTTCACCAATCTCTCGCGCGACCATATGGATTACCATCCGACCGTCGAGCACTATCTCGCGGCCAAGCTGCGGCTGTTCACCGATCTGGTCGTCGACGGCGGCGCTGCGGTGATCGCCGCCGATCACGACCATTCGCAGGCCGTGATCGAGGCTGCGCGTCTCCGCAAGCTGCGGATCGTGACGGTCGGGCGCAACGGTGAAGGCATCAGGCTCACCGATGCGGCGGTGGATGGCTTCGCGCAGAAGCTGACGGTTGAGCATGGCGGCAGGCGCTATCAGGTCCGGCTGCCGCTGGTGGGCGAATTTCAGATCGAGAACGCGCTGGTCGCGGCGGGACTCGTGATTGCGACGGGCGGCGATGCGGCGCGCACCTTCGCGGCGCTCGAACATCTCGAAGGCGCGCCGGGCCG
>JAGVII010000529.1 GCA_020056155.1 Afipia sp. | reverse complement strand
TTGCGCGGCCAGCGATCCGCAAGGATGCGAGCCGCGTTGCCGACCATGCGCAGTGCGCCGAAGCGTGACGCCACGAAGGTGTCCTCGATCGGGGCGACGGCTGGCCGCATCAAGGCTGAACCGTTGCCGGCGACAACCTGAAAATAAACGTGGTCGTGCCGCGCGTCGATCGCGGCGATGATCGGCTGTTCGTGTTGTTCTGCAACCAGCGGCGCGACATAGGCCGACAGGGTGGTTAGGCCGATCACCGGCTTGTCGGCGGCAAGGCCAATGCCGCGCGCCGCCGAGATGCCGACACGCAATCCCGTAAAGCTGCCGGGCCCGGTGGTGACGGCAACGCGGTCGAGGTCGAGATAACGCAGGCCGGAGGCTTTCATGACGCGCGCGATCAGCGGCATCAGCGCCTCGGCGTGGCCGCGCTTCATTTCCAGCGTCTCGTGCGCGATCATGGTCCGTGCGCCGGCGTCGAGGACAGCGGCGGCGCAGTAGTCCAGCGCGGTATCGATGGCGAGAACGATCATGGGAACGATCTAGCACCGATGCAGGCGTTCGAGGAATGCCTAATGAAGCTGATACAAACTCAGATGTCATTGCCGGGCTTGACCCGGCGATCCCGATTAACCGAGCGCAGTGCCTCAAAACTCGAGATGGCCGGGACAAGCCCGGCCATGACAGTCGCAATAACAGGAGGGATTAGAAAACGGCCGCTCATATCGGCCGGACTTCGACCACGTCCGGAATGAAGTGCTTCAGCAGGTTCTGGATGCCGTGCTTCAGCGTCGCGGTCGATGACGGACAGCCGGCGCACGAGCCCTTCATGTCGAGATAGACAATGCCGTCCTTGAAGCCGCGGAAGGTGATGTCGCCGCCGTCGCTGGCGACCGCCGGGCGGATACGCGTCTCGAGCAGATCCTTGATGACCGCAACCGTCTCGGTGTCAGCCTCGCTGAAGAATTCCTCGGCATGAGGCGCGTCGCCATCGGCCACCTGGCCGTCGGCGAGCAGCGGCGCGCCGGACATGTAGTGCTCCATGATGACGCCCAAGATCGCCGGCTTGAGGTGCTGCCAGTCGCTGTCGTCCTTGGTGACGGTCACGAAATCCGAGCCATAGAACACGCCGGTAACGCCCGGCACGCCGAACAGCCGTTCGGCCAGCGGGGAGCGGGTGGCGGAGTCGCGGTCGGTGAATTCCATGGTGCCGGTGTCGAGCACGGCACGTCCGGGAATGAACTTCAGGGTCGCAGGATTGGGGGTCGCTTCGGTCTGGATAAACATCTGAATCTCCGGCGCATCGCCGGTTCAAGGCCGGCGCGAACGGGTTAAGTGAGCGGTTCCTATAGCACAGATGGCGGCTGAAAAAGCCCGATCAAGGGCGCATGGCGGGTGTTCCGGAACGGCCAGCCAGAGCAAATCCGGGCGTTTTTCGGAACCTGACCGCCAGTTACGACAGTGCGTCGAGATCGAGGTCGCTGAGATTGCCGGGCACAACCGTGATCGGAATCGGAAATGTCCCGGCGCTTTTCGCCAGCATGGAGATGATCGGGCCCGGGCCCTCCGCGCCGGCGCTGGCCGCCAGCACGAGCATCGCGATATCAACGTCCTTGTCGATGACGTCGAGAATTTGTTCGGTGGGATCGCCCTCGCGGATCACCCGTTCCGGCGTGATGGCGGCGATGCCGTTGGCGCGGCCCGAGGCGCGGTCGAGCGCCGCATTGGCGATCTCCTCGGCTTCCGCGCGCATGATATCGGCGACGCCGAGCCATTGCTGGTTGCGGTCTTCGGTTTCGATCACGCGCAGCATCACCACGCCGCCGCCGACGCGCATCGCCCAGCGGCTTGCATAATACACGGCGCGATCGCCTTCCGCGCTGTCGTCAACGACGACCAGACATTTCGGCTTGTGGCCCTGTTCGTAACTTCGTCGCTGACTGCTCATGCATGCCCCGGATGATGAACCGGCGTTATGCTGCCATGCGCGAGGGCGCGCCGACAAGGTGAGAAGGAGCTTGACGGAACTCGATTTAATTTAATGAGAGCGATTCATCAAATGCGGACATCGTCATGTCCGGGCTCGTTCCGGGCACGACGAACGAAAACTGCAAACGGGCTTACTTCTTGCGGATCAAGCCGACGATGTCCTTCACCGCATTCATGGTTTCCGCTGCGATGACGCGCGCACGATCCGCGCCATCGGCCAGCACGGCATCCACATACGTGGTGTCCTGCGTCAATTTCTTCATTTCCGCGCCGATCGGCCCGAGTTTCGACACCGCAAGATCGACCAGTGTCGACTTGAAGCCCGAGAACTGGCCGCCGCCGAATTCCCGCAACACGTCCGGCCGGGATTGTCCCGACAACGCAGCATAGATGCCGACCAGATTGTCTGCCTCGGGACGGCTCTTCAGGCCGTCCTCCTCGCTCGGCAACGGTTCCGGATCGGTTTTCGCCTTGCGGACCTTCTGCGCGATGGAGTCGGCGTCGTCGGTGAGGTTGATGCGCGAATAATCGGAAGGGTCCGATTTCGACATCTTCTTGGTGCCGTCGCGCAGCGACATCACGCGGGTGGCGGGGCCGGTGATCAGCGGCTCGGGCATCGGGAAGAACTTCTCGCCGAAATTGTGCGCGCTGATCGAGTCGGAAAAATCGTTGTTGAACTTCTGCGCAATGTCGCGCGCCAGCTCCAGATGCTGCTTCTGGTCTTCGCCGACCGGCACATGGGTCGCGCGGTAGACGAGAATATCCGCAGCCATCAGGTTCGGATAGGCGTAGAGCCCGACGGACGCGTTCTCGCGATCCTTTCCGGCCTTCTCCTTGAACTGGGTCATGCGGTTCAGCCAGCCCAGCCGCGCCACGCAGTTGAATACCCAGGCGAGTTCCGCGTGTTCGGACACCTGGCTCTGGTTGAACACGATATGCTTCTTCGGATCGATGCCGCTGGCGATGAAGGCTGCGGTCACTTCGCGGATGTTGCGTGTCAGCTCATTGGGGTCCTGCCAGACGGTAATGGCATGCAGATCCACCACGCAGTAGACGCAGTTGTGGGTGTCCTGGAGTTTGACGAAGTTGACGATGGCGCCGAGATAGTTGCCGAGGTGCAGATTGCCAGTCGGCTGGACGCCCGAAAAAACCAGTTCTTTTGCAGCCATTTTACTCGTTCCTGAGCCACCGTCCGGCAGCTGTCTTTTGAATGCGCGTCTTTATAGCGTTTTCGAGCGAAGTGGATACCGGTTCGCGTGAAGAAAACGCGTCAAAACAAAAACCCAGGGCTTCGGTTCTGATGCAATCAGAACCGAAGCTCTAGCACAATTCGCGACGACGTTTAGCGACTTTTGACGAAGCACATGCCGATCCGCGACGTCTTGCCGGCGGCCTGGCAGGTCAGGCCTTCCGCGCAAGTCCAGTCGCGGAAACTTCCATCATTGCCGACGGCCGGTTTACCCCGCAGATAGCAATGCGAGCCCCAGCCGTCGTAGTAACTGCTGCCC
>JAGVII010000633.1 GCA_020056155.1 Afipia sp. | reverse complement strand
TCGCGGCAAGTCATACGGCGCGAATTGCGGGAACACGTCGCCCATCATCTGCCCCGCGCGCCTGTCGGCGGTCAGCACCGCAATCTCCACCCGGGGATGACGCAGCAGCAGCCGGACCAGCTCTGCCCCGGTATAACCGGAGGCGCCGAGGATACCGACTTTCTTTTTCGTGCTCATCGCGCGATCCCTTCGTGTACAGTGCTCAATACTTCATTTTCATCAATGGCAGCAAAAGCCTGCGGGCGCATGACGCGCATTGCAGCCGACAGTTTTTGCGCGCTGGCGGACTTCTGTAAGGCCAAAGCGCCGGTTACCGCAACATGGTCCGCATCCGATTTGTGCTGGTTCAGCTTAAAGCTTCCTTCAATGTCCTCGACGGTCATGACCAGTCCCACGATCGCTTTCATCATCGCCTCGCTCCGGCCAGCCGACATCTTATCCATCGTCCAAGGCTGCTTCGGCGCAAGGTCGCTTTCGAACCGGGCACTGGCCAGGTTCAGGTGATCGGGCAGTTTATGCCCTGTCATCGCCCGTACCGGACCGGTCATGTGGACCGTCTGATAAAGCCACGTCGGTACCTGATCGGGCGAAACATACCAATCGGGCGACACATATGCATCCGCATCGCTCACGGCGAAAAGCCACGGCGTCACGCCATCGGCGCGGCCGATAAGTGGGTTGTGGCGGGCAAGATGGAAGCAGACGAGTGGTGTGCCATCCCTTCCATACTCGATATGGAATGGCACCGGCGATGCGATTGGTTTTTGGCCGTCATGCGCACAAGCAAGTCCAAACCCGCGCGCGGCGGCGAACGCGAGGCAAGCAGCGCGGTCAACTCGGAAGGCGGGCGGAACATACATTGCAAACTCCTGCTTCTGCGAGGAGCCGCCTGAGATCAAACCGCGTGTCTTGGGGAGTAAAGCATGCCGCGGACTGTCTCCGGCGGCACGAATGGCGATCTTAAACGCGATCAGCCGCCCATACCGCGGAAATGCGGCGGCGGCGGGCTGCGATGATGGTCGCGTTCAAAATCATGGGCGCGGATATAAGTCCGCGCCCAATTCCCGTCAAGTGATGATCCTTCGGATCAGATGCTCGGATTCCAGGGTGCTGGCACCCAGCGATAACCCGCGCCGTCCTTCGCGATGTTTGCGAGGCCCGGAAACGGGTAGTGGAAACCCTGCACGCGCATCTTCTCGGCGGAGACCATGTCGTAGACCTTCCGCCGGGTTGTCTCGGCCTGTGCCGGGTCCTGATCGAACATCAGGTGCCAGCCCGGATTACGTACAAACAGGTCCGGATCGTTCGTGACATCCGATTGGATGAAGACCTTGTCCGCGCCGGACGACAGGACATACGACGTATGGCCGGGGGTATGGCCGATGGACTCAACACTCATCAGCCCCGGAGCAACATCCTTGCCCCATTCGTAGGGCGTGACCTTCTTTTTCAGCCCGGCTTCAAAAACACGGCGGTTGTTCTTGAACAGGCCCTCCATGCGGCCCGCAGGAGCGCGGCTCATCTCGCCGTCGTCCATCCAGTATTTCCATTCGACCGCAGGCACGAGTACCTCGGCGTTCGGAAACGCAAGCTGGTTGTCAGCCGTCAGCAGACCGTTCACGTGGTCGCCGTGGAAATGCGAGATCACAACCATGTCGATCGATTTGGGATCGATCCCGGCTGCTGCCATATTGGTCGCGAACTGACCCACCACACCCTTGCTCGATGCGAACGCGCCCGGACCGTTCCCGGTATCGATGACCACAAGCTTGCCGCCGGTATTGATGACGAGCGGACCGAACTGAATCGTCATCTTGTCGCGTGGACGGAAGGCACGCTCCAGCGCTGCATTGACCTCATCCTTCTTCGCGTTGAGGACGAAGCCGTCGCCAAGCGGGAAAGTGTTGGCGCCATCGGAGATAACGGTGACTTCGGCATCGCCGACTTTGTACCGGTAGAAGCTGGCGTTCTGCTTGCCGGCTACGGGCGCAGCGGCCCTCGCAGAATTTACTGGCAACAAAGGAGCAGCCGTGAGCGCAACGGCGCTCGCGAGCGCATGACGTCGTGTCAATGTCATCGAATTCTCCCGGTACGTGCGGGTCCAGTACAATGACCCATGGTTGTTGCGGCTGTCGTTTGCCGTTTATTGCAAGTCATTCGCAGCATGATGCCAATGACCGCGCATCACGTTAACACCGTTTGACGACGGCTATTCCCGATCACGATTAGTTTGAAATGACTCGAGGTCACATGAGCAGTTTGACGCCTAACATGCCTGGCGCCATCAACAGGCCAGCCCACAGGAACGCTGAGGCGAAGTTCGCGAACTGGAAGTGCCAGTATTCCATTTCGACAATGCCCGCGACGAGTGGAACTGTCGCCCGCAGCGGACCGGAAAAGCGGCCGATGAAAATGCCGAGCACGCCCCACTTTTTCATGAACCGTTCCGCACGCGGCAGCATGTCCGGAAAACTCGACATCGGCCACATGTGGGCTATCCGGTCGTGAAACCGGACTCCGATCCAGTAAGAGACCCAGTCCCCCATCGCCGCACCGAGCCCGCCCGCAATCCACACCGGCCAGAAGCTGATACCGCTGACGCCAATCAGCGCGCCGATCGACACCAGCGCGCCCCAGGCGGGAATGACCAGCGACAGAAATGCCAGCGACTCCGCGAACGCCAGCGCGAATACAACGGGCATGGCCCACATCTGATGGTCGCGGACGAATTCAGCGATCCCGCGAGTCATTTCCTCGAATGTCATGCAATCTTCCAATCCGGCTTATCGAATCTGCCGGGTTCCCCTGATCCCGAATACCACGGCGGCAGCCGCCGTGTTCAGGAACCGCCTGCGTCACATTTGCCGCCGTAACCATGGCATAGTAACAGCCAGCGATTCGCCCTCCGATCACGATATATCAAGATTTAAGAAGCATGCAGAAGCCTTTGAAAAAGAAAGAAAAAGCAGACGCCGACCTGTTCGCCTCGTCGGATCGGAAGCCACGTGCGGCCGCGAAAGCCGCCGCCAAGCCATCGGGCGCGGAGGCCGGCTACACCGCACGCGACATCGAAGTACTCGAGGGGCTGGAGCCCGTTCGCCGCCGTCCCGGCATGTACATCGGCGGCACCGACGAGAAGGCGCTGCATCACCTGTTCGCGGAAGTCATCGACAACTCGATGGACGAGGCATTGGCCGGTCACGCGACTTTCATCGAGGTCCATCTCGGAGCGGACGGCTATCTCACCGTTGTCGACAACGGGCGCGGCATTCCGGTCGATCCGCATCCGAAGTTCCCAAAGAAGTCCGCTCTCGAAATCATCATGTGCACGCTGCATGCGGGCGGCAAATTCGACTCCAAGGTCTACGAGACTTCAGGCGGCCTGCACGGCGTGGGCGTATCGGTCGTGAACGCCCTCTCCTCGCAACTCGTGGTCGAGGTCGCGCGCAATCAGCAACTCTACAAAATGACGTTCGAGCGCGGAAAGCCGAAGGGCAAGCTCGAAGAACTTGGCAAGATCAACAATCGCCGCGGCACCAGCATCCGCTTCAAGCCCGATACCGAAATTTTCGGTACAAAAGCTGTGTTCAAACCTCAGCGCCTGTTCAAGATGGCGCGCTCGAAAGCCTATCTGTTCGGCGGCGTTGAAATCCGCTGGCGCTGCGACAAGGAGTTGCTCAAGGGCGTCGATGATGTGCCGGCGGAAGACACTTTCCATTTCCCGGGCGGCCTGAAGGATTATCTTGCCGCTGCGATCCACGCCGACACGCTGGTGCATCCGGACATTTTCTCCGGCAAGTCAGGCCGCAACGGCGCACACGGCGCTTGCGAATGGGCGGTCGCATGGACCGCCGATGCCGACGGCTTCCTGTCGTCCTACACCAACACGGTTCCGACGCCGGACGGCGGCACGCACGAAGCGGGCTTCCGCAGCGCGCTGCTGCGCGGCTTGAAGGACTACGCCGAGCGCATTGGTCAGGGCAAAAAAGGTTCATCGATCACGTCCGAAGACGTGATGGTCGGCGCGGCCGCCATGCTGTCCGTGTTCGTCCGCGAGCCTGAATTTCAGGGGCAGACCAAGGACCGCCTCGCAACCGCCGAAGCGCAGAAGATCGTCGAGCAGGCCATCAAGGATCCGTTCGATCACTGGCTGACCGGCAATCCCCTGCAGGCCAACAAGCTGCTGGAATTCGTCGTGGAGCGCGCCGACGAGCGGCTGCGCCGCCGCGCCGAGAAGGAAACCTCGCGCAAAACCGCTGTGAAAAAGCTGCGGCTGCCCGGCAAACTTGCCGACTGCACCAACAGCGCGACCGAAGGCTCCGAACTCTTCATCGTCGAAGGCGACTCCGCAGGCGGCAGCGCCAAGCAGGCGCGCGACCGCAAAACGCAGGCGATCCTGCCGCTGCGCGGAAAGATCCTCAACGTCGCTTCGGCGACCAAGGACAAGCTGACCTCGAACGCGCAACTGTCCGATCTCATTCAGGCCATCGGAGCCGGGATCGGCGCCCAGTATCGCGAAGAGGATTTGCGTTACTCCCGCATCATCATCATGACGGATGCGGACGTCGACGGCGCGCATATCGCCTCGCTGCTGATTACATTCTTCTACCGGCAGATGCCGCGCCTGATCGACGAAGGTCATCTCTACCTCGCGGTGCCGCCGCTCTATCGCCTCACCCACGGCTCCAAGACAGTCTACGCCCGGGACGAGGCGCATCGCGACGAACTCCTGAGAAAAGAATTCCACGCCAACGCCAAGGTGGATATCGGACGCTTCAAAGGCCTCGGCGAGATGATGCCTGCGCAGTTGAAGGAAACCACGATGGACCCGACGAAGCGCTCGATGCTGCGTGTGGTGCTGCTGCCGGACGATCGCGAAGGCACCGCGGACTCCGTCGAACGCCTGATGGGCACCAAGGCCGAAGCGCGCTTCGCGTTCATTTCCGACAAAGCGGAATTCGCCAGCGAGGACCTGCTGGACGTGTAGACCCGCCATAGGCGGATGAAACCAATTCACGAACGAGGCGTAGTGTTCATATGCGAACACTCCTCCTTACCACCGGCGCATTCGCGGTCGCCATTGGTCTCCTCTGGATTGGTCAGGGGACGGGCTATGTGAACTGGCCGCAATCCAGTTTCATGATCAGCCAGGCGCAATGGGCCTACTACGGCACGGCATTAGGCATCGTCGGATTGCTGATGATCGTCTTCGCGCGGCGCCGCTAGGCGATATCGCGTCGATATGATTTGATCTCCGCGTGCGGCGAAGACCGCAACGGAGACAACATGCAAAAAACTCCCTTTAGTCTCACCGGCAAAGTCGCCATCGTTACCGGCGGCAATGGCGGCATCGGTCTCGGCATGGCGCGCGGTCTGGCCCGTGCCGGCGCAAGCATTGTTATCGCCGGGCGCGACAAGGCAAAATCCGAAGACGCTGTTCGCGACCTCGAAGCGCTCGGCGCAACGGTGCTGGCAGTCGCGGTCGACGTGACGGACAAGGCCTCCGTCGCGGATTTGGTCGAGGCCACATTGAAGCAATGGGAACGTCTTGATATTCTGATCAACAATGCAGGGATGAGCGTCCGCCAACCGGCCCACATGCTCAGTCTCGATGACTGGCACACCGTTATCGATACCAACCTCACAAGTGCCTTTATCTGCTCGAAGGCCGTCTACCCCGCGATGAAAGAAGCCGGCGGCGGCAAGATCATCAACATCGGTTCGATGATGTCGATTTTCGGCGCCAGCTTCGCGCCTGCCTATGCCGCGAGCAAGGGCGGCATCGTGCAGTTCACCAAGTCCATCGCGCTGTCATGGG
>JAGVII010000764.1 GCA_020056155.1 Afipia sp. | reverse complement strand
GGAGATGAATCGCTTGCGCGAGGCGCCGACCAGCAACGGCAGGCCGAACTGGTTCAGGTCATCGAGCCGGGCGATTGCGGTCATGCTCTGTTCGGGCGTTTTGCCGAAGCCGATACCGGGATCGAGCACGATATGCCCTTGTGGGATATTTGTCTTGGCGGCGATGTCGAGCGAGCGCGAAAAGAATGTCACCATGTCCATGACGATATCGATGGCGGGATCGACGCTTTCGCGGTTGTGCATGACGACCACTGGCGCATGATGATCCGCGATCACCCGCGCCATGTCCGGGTCACGCTGCAGACCCCAGACGTCGTTGGCAATGACTGCGCCGTTGCTCAGCGCCCAAGCGGCGACCGATGCCTTCATGGTGTCGATGGAGACCGGAACTCCCAGGGCAGCAACCGCGGGCAGGATGTCCCGTAGCCGCTCCAGTTCCTGCTGGGCCGTTACTGGCTTCGCGCCGTAGGGCCGGGTGGACTCCGCGCCGACGTCGAGGATGCCGGCGCCCTCGGCGATCATCCGTTTCGCCTGTGTGAGGGCCAGTTCGGGCTCGATGAACTGGCCGCCATCGGAGAACGAGTCCGGGGTGACATTGAGCACGCCCATCACAACGGGAAGGGGACGCGCGAACAGGTCCCGCAGCACCGGATGAAGCTGCGCGGCAGCCGGATTTGGCGAACGGGATGAGGCGGCCATCATGCGGTGGCTTTGCGCGGTCCGTGCTGGCGAGTCAAGCGACGGCAAAGCGGGCTGTAGCCCAAAGCATCCCGAGTGGCCACCGCAACCGGGACCGTGGGCCGTTTCAGTAGGAGATCTTCAGCGGCAGCTTGCGGGCACGCTGGATCAGTTCGGCCACGGATTTGTCCGATGGAAGAACCTGGACCAGCTTGCGCTTGTCGTTGGCTTCCTTCATGGCCTGCGCGAGACGCTGAGGGTTGCGCTGCACGAACTCGCGCACGGTTACCACGCCTGCCGCCCGCAGCAGTTCGGCCTTGGCTTTGCCCATTCCCTTGATGCGCATGCAGTCCGCGATATTCGCCCAGGCCAGCAATTGCTGCTCGCTGAGGCCGGTCTTTGCCGCAAGAAGCTTCCGGCCCTTTGGGGTGCTGGCATTGTCGAGCAGCGCGGCGGTCGTACGAATACCCTGTGCCTTGAGCTTGGCCTGAGCGTGCGCGCCAAGGCCGTCAATTTTGGAGAGAGGATAAGCTGAAAGAGGATTGGACATGATACTCAGACTGAAAAATGAATTTTACGCGAATTTGGAAAGGCCGGGCGTCTCGGCAATGATCACGCGCATCCCGTCCGCACCAATTTTGTCGCGGCCGAACTTGAACAGTTCACGCGCGAGGTTCTGAATCTCGCTCATTCCGAGACCCAACCCCATCAGCTTGGCGCCAAGCGCCATGACGCCGCCGCCAAGCATGCTCGCGAGACCGCCGCCGGAACCAGCAGTCTGGATAGCGTTTTCGGCACCTGGAATATGCTCGATCAGCGAACGGACCTGTTCAGCCGGCCCCTCCTTGCGGAGGAACCCAAGGATGGCTCCGACGGCTTTTTCGGCCACAGCGTTGTCTATGCCGGCTTTTGCAGCCAGCTCGCCAATGAACTCGTCCATTAGAATGCCCCGTTACCCACCGGTTGCGTGCCGGATCTTGGTTTGTGATTTATCTTGAGCGCGTGCGTTGCGAATTACAAGCGATCACGCTTTTTGAAGCCGCCGTTTGAACGCATCGCTCGTGAACTGTTGCAGCCGTGCACGACTCATCGCCGGTTTCGCGGTCATTTGCCGTTCCAAAGGTGACAAATTGGTTAGCGCGGCTTCAAACTACGTAGCGAAGGCGAATTCGTTTCAATCCATCGTCCGTTTTTTAATGGGAGCCCGCAACGCCGCACGCGCGATTCACAAGGACGGAATTGACGCCGTGGAGCAAAATTTCACTCAATCGCGCGGCGGAGCATCATATATTATGTGCCGGTGCACAATGCAGCGCGGCATCGGCCGTTGTCTGCCAAGCGCCCCGCGGGTTGACCGGCGGGTTCCATACTGCAAGATCACATCATGCGCCGTGTTTCGACGGCGGGACATTCCAGAGTCTGCACGAGGCGAGAGATGGCAAAGAGGGCGTCCAAAACTGCTTCTGTCAAGGCGGCAAAAGCCGCGCCGGTTGATGCAGGAGGCGTTGCGTCCGCCGATACCGACAAGGCGATCTTTATCGGAAAGGGCGACCAGAGCGCGTTTCTGACGCTTGGACTGGCGAATCGCCATGGTCTTGCCACCGGAGCGACCGGCACGGGTAAAACCGTCTCGCTTCAGATCATGGCCGAGGGGTTTGCGCGCGCGGGCGTTCCCGTCTTTGCGGCTGACATCAAAGGCGACCTGTCGGGCATCGCC
Organism: Afipia sp.; assembly: GCA_020056155.1. Classification (GTDB taxonomy): domain Bacteria; phylum Pseudomonadota; class Alphaproteobacteria; order Rhizobiales; family Xanthobacteraceae; genus Afipia. The sequence goes on along the minus strand of JAGVII010000764.1, from coordinate 855 downwards.
GAGGTGGGCGAGGCCAAAGATTTCATTCTCAGCCGCGCCAAGACCATGGGACTGGATTTCAAGCCGGACCAGTTTTCGACTGTATTTTGGGACGTGTTCGGCGAGCAGGGCCATCCGGTGCGCGCTACCGTCTCGGAAATGGGACCGTTGCTGCTGTCGCGCATGCTCGATCTCAACGACGTGCAGGAAGGTGTACTGAATGTCGCCTTCAAGGTCGCCGACGAAGGTGGCCTTCCGCTGGTCGACTTCAAGGATCTGCGCGCAATTCTGGACGCCATATCCCCCGCCAACGGGAAGAAGGATGCGGATGGCACCAGCGAGGCCATTCTGGAACTCAAGCGGACAGCGCAGCAGTTCGGCAACGTCACGAAACAGACCATCGGCACCATCCAGCGCCAGCTTCTGGTGCTCCAGAACCAGGGCGGCGAGCAGTTCTTCGGTGAGCCGGCGCTTCAGCTCAAGGATTTCATGCGCACCGACTCCAATGGCCGGGGCATGGTCAACATCCTGGTCGCGGACAAGCTGATGCAGAGCCCGCGGCTGTACGCAACGTTTCTGCTCTGGATGCTGTCCGAACTGTTCGAGGAATTGCCCGAGGTCGGCGACCCACCGCAACCGAAGCTCGTATTCTTTTTTGACGAAGCGCATCTTCTTTTTACCGATGCCCCGAAAGCGCTGCTCGACAAGATCTAGCAGGTCGTGCGGCTCATTCGTTCAAAAGGAGTCGGCGTCTATTTCGTCACGCAAAACCCGGTGGATGTTCCGGATCGCGTTCTTGCCCAGCTTGGCAACCGCGTCCAGCATGCGCTGCGCGCGTTCACCCCGCGCGACCAGAAGGCGGTGCAGGCCGCCGCG
>JAGVII010000334.1 GCA_020056155.1 Afipia sp. | reverse complement strand
GGGCCGTGAAGCGCTCGAAGGAGCGATCGAGGATGCCGTCGAAAAGTGGACGAAGGGGGCCGAGTGGTATCGCCTGCCGGCCGAGCCGGAACTCGCTCGCAGCGTATTCGCCGCCGCCGCCGGCCTGCTCGAGATCGCCTTCGGGACCCATTTCCGCGTCGCTTCCGTCTTGACCTCCGGATCGTCGAAATTCCTCGAGCGGCACGGCGCGGCGGTCTGCGCCATCCTCCGCCGCGCGCTGGCCCTGCCGGACGATACGCGACAGGAGGAGATCTGGGAGATGCTGGGCCTCGTCAAATTCGGTCATCCTGTCTGTCTCCGCGCCCCGGTGCACTTCGCAGACGCCGCGGGGACCGCTGTAAGCGGTCTCGCCGTACCTTGGAGTGCGGTCAACCCTGACCTGGTGGCGAGCTGCGCGCCGAGCGGAGACGAGCCCGCGTTTATCATGACGGTGGAGAACTGGACGAGCTTCAACGGCCAGTGCCGAGACGTCGGACAGGGCGCGGTGGTTTACACGCACGGCTTCCCACCACCGCCGGTCCGCATGCTAGTCGGCCGGATGGCGGCGTTGTGGCCGCACGTTCCGTTCTACCATTGGGGCGACGTCGATGCGGGGGGACTCCTAATCGCAGACTCGATCCGCGAAGCGGCCGGGCGTCCCGTCAAGCTCCATCTAATGACGTCGTCTCTCGCTGAGCGTCATGGCACAAAGCAGAGGCCCCTTTCGAGGGTTGTGGGTTTATCCAGCAGGAACGACGACTTTGGCGAGCTCGCGCGCTATCTTTCAAGTGACTCGTGTCGAACTTTTGAGCAAGAGATATTGAGCCCCAAAGATCCTTTGGAATTTGTGCAATGACTCGGCAGTTTACTGACGGGGAGATCATTGCGGCTATTAAAAGGATCGTAGCAGAGGGGGCGACGCTATCGCGCGACGCCGTCCGCAAGCGCCTTGGCGGCGGGGGTTCAAGCCGCATTTCTGCGATACTCAAAAATTACCGCGACGGAATGCGCGGGGTACCATCGGATCAAGCAAAGACGTTGGTTTCGACCACAGTACCAGTAAATTCTAATACGGCATCATCGGAATCAATTTCTTCTCGTCCAACGCTGATGCCAACCTTAGCTGTCGATCGTCAAACGGACAGAAGGATCGCTCAATTGCAAAGCGAGATCCGCGTGCTCAAGATCCTTTTGGAGTCGGAGCGCAATGCTCGCCGCAACGAGGAGGCCCGATATTGCCAAACGATTGAAGCGTTACAGCGCGAAGTGGAGACCGCTGGTCAGGGCCGGTCCAGTTGCTCGCCCGAAAAAAGTAAAAAGAACACTTCGCAACCGGCCATTCGTTCCAAGTAAACTTCTATAAGGCACATCTCCGCTTACGGTCGCACACGCGCCTTTCGTCCGCTCTTAGCGAAAGCGGGCTTTCCTACTTGATAAAATCGGACGTGCGATTCCGAACATTCGGTTTAGAAGCTAAGTGCCCTGCACTGCCCGGACCACGTGAGGGACAGCGTCTTTGGAATCCGGATGAGCGAAAGTGTTGGCGGTTGCTCGCCCGTCAAAATCGCCTCCGTAATTGCGGGCGCCAGAAATGCATAGCGCAATTCCTGCCGCACCACCTTCGGGTGCAGTTGAACCGAAGTCGCCAGCGCCTCGACGGTGTCGAATTTGTTATTCTTCAGATCGCGCAGCCATGCGTGCGCGCGGACAACCGCCTGGAGGAGCTTTGGATCGGGCTGATCGGTATTGGCTGACGGCGGTGGAGGAGCGGGGCTGTTCTTCACTGGTCCTTGCCACTGGACCTCGATGGTCTCCGTCGCGTCGGCGATATGCGCCGACGACATTGGCTGCATGACGATCGCTATTTTCCGAGGATGAACGACGATCTCAGCTACTGATTCTATAACGTGGTTTTTTAGCTGATCGTCAGGCATCTGCAAATCGAGCGCGAGGCGCTCTCGCATGGCGTTGATGACGATGTCTTCGATTAACTGTGCAGGAATGCGAGCGACTGCACCCGCCTGAATCTTTCTGCCGTGCAGAAGAGCGCGTGAGACATAAAATCGATAACGAATACCGTTCTTGACCGTAAAGCTCGGGCTCATTCGGTTGCCGCGATCATCACGGAGTTTGCCGGCGAGAAGCGCTTCGCCAGCCGAGCGTCTTGTTTGCAGCGTCACGCGGTTCTGGGCCAGAAGCTCCTGTACCTGATCGAAGATCTTGCCATCCAGGATTGGCTTGTGTTCGGCCGGGTACCACTTGCCGCCATGATGCACTTCGCCAAGATAAGTACGGTTCTTCAAGACGTGGGCGAGGGGGCCGTAAGTAAAGGGGATGCCACCCCGATACTTCGGGACTTTGGTGTCTCGCCGTTTAGTAACGATCCCGCGCCGATCGAGGTCCTGCACCAGCAGGCTGAAGGATTTTAACTCCAGATACTGTTTGAAGATGGTTCGGACGATCTCGGCTTCCTTCGGATCGATGACGAGCTTTTTGTTCTTGGCCTCATAGCCGAGCGGAACAGTGCCGCCGGTCCATTTGCCCTTGCGCCGTGAGGCGGCGACCTTGTCCCGAACGCGTTCGGAAGCAAGCTCCCGCTCGAACTGTGCGAACGACAGCAGCACATTCAGGGTCAGCCGCCCCATGGACGAGGTGGTGTTGAACTGCTGGGTCACAGCGACAAAGGAAATGGAT